>CAZVHL010000095.1:0-5748 GCA_964626925.1 uncultured Nitrospiraceae bacterium | reverse complement strand
CTGTATCTCCAGAAACCTGAACAGGCTATTATGTTTAGTTTGCCCTTTTTCTGTATCTCATCGAGCATTAAATTAATGCCGAGATTATCGCTTGAAATATGACCCGCAATGACTACATTCATATGGTATTTTTCTGCCTTCTTTCTGTGTCCTTCAGAAAGATGCATGCCGACTACAGTACTGACTCCCGCATTGACCAGACTCTCAAAGATATCTTTTGCACCTTCTGTACCGCCGGTCATATCAACAAAAATTTTACCTGCGCTCCGGTTACCGGAACCCAGAAGGATTTTAGGTCCGGCGTTGTTTTTGGATGCCTCGCGATATTCCGGTATGCTTTTTAAAATCTTTATAATATCATCGAGTGTATCAGGTTTTTTTTGGTCGAATGTTTTTTGGAGATAGGTTACAACCATGTTATCGGTCGGGGTATGCATGCACATGAAAGGTATATCTAGCAGTCTTGCCATATCTGCGGCACGGGTGTGATTAACAGGTGACAGCATTCTCTCAACTTCCTTGATCCTGCCCTCAAGGAGGTCTTCGGCGATGTTGATAGGCACCCCGAATTTATTCAGAATATCTGCCTGCATGTTCATTACTTCATAGAAATTGGCAAATGCCTTTCCTTCAGGATGGTGAGCAAGGACAAGATCAATCTTATTGCCCTTTGACGTGAGTCTGTCTGCAAGGAGTATTTCACCCATTTCCATATCAATACCCAAAAGGACAGTTTTGATCTCCTCGTCTCCGGTGCCATGAAGTATTCTTGTATCGGCATATGGATTGGTTAAGCTCTCTGTGTCAAAAAACTCCTTCTCATCTTTTTTGAGATCAGCGTAGGTTTTTTTCTTCTTTTTTAGTCCAGCCAATACGGTTTTCCTGCCTCGTGGGTCTGTATCAATACCCTTGCTGATTACGCTTTCGTATAGTTTTTTTAGTTTCAATTAAACCTCCAGCATTTCTTTTACTAATTTACTTGCAAGTTTGCCATCAACCTGTCCACCGGCTTTTGCCATTATTGCTTTCATGATTTTGCCCATATCTCCGGGACCTGTTGCTCCGACTTCTTTTATAGCATTACTTACTATCTCTCTGGTCTGATCTTCACTAAGTTGACGCGGAAGATAGTTCTGGATTATTTCGGATTCTTCCTTTTCCTTTTCCACCAGGTCTGCCCTGCCGGCTATTGTGAACTGCTCAATAGATTCATTTGCACGTTTTAGAAATGATCTAAGGATTGCTGAAGTCTCTTCATCAGTGAGAGTGTCGCTCTTCTCAATTTCTTTATTCTTTATCGAGGACTTTATCATCCTCAATATTGAAAGCCTGCTTTTATCTCCTGACTTGAGAGCATCTTTGACATCAGCTGATATTTTTTCTGCAAGGGACATGAGATCGATAATATAACTTTTATAATTTGTTAACGCAAGGAGTAAAAGACTGATTTAATCTATTATCTTTGGTACCTTGTAGAAGCCGTCATCCTTGTCAGGAGCATTCTGGAGGGCTATCTCCCGGGGAAGTGATGGTTTTCTCTCATCTTCCCTGAAGACATTTTTTATCGGTAGGACATGAGCTGTAGGTGTCACGTTTGTTGTGTCAAGCTCATTTAATTTGTCAATGTAAGCAATGATGCTGTCAAGTTGCCTGGTAAAGAGATTTTTTTCGCTATCTGATAGTTTCAACCTTGCAAGCAGCGCAACATGGTCAATTTCCATTAAATCTTCTCCAGATTGGCAAACTTCAGGGCGAGTCTTTTTACTCCTACAGTGGAGAAATTCACCGTAACCTTGATATCATCGGTTTCCCCGTAACTGTCTCTAACAACACCAACACCCCATTTTGGGTGTTTCACCCTGACTCCAGAGGAAAATGGCGATGATTTCATCCGTCTTCTCGGTATTCTGGAAGCTGATGATGTAATGGCATCCGCTCTCGGCCTTTTCTTGATACACTGGTAACATCCGGACGGTATGTCATCAAGAAATCTTGACGGCTGCTGGTCCTGAACCGATGTATAGAGCCTTCTTTTCTTGGCGCTGGACATCACAAGCATGTCCTGGGCCCTGGTGATCCCTACATAAAAAAGTCTGCGCTCCTCTTCCAGTTCTTCTTGATCGTCGTTAGCATGAAAATGAGGAATAAGTCCGTCTTCAAAGCCGGCAATAAAAACAACAGGAAATTCGAGGCCTTTGGCACTGTGCAGTGTCATCAGGGAAACAAAATTATCTGTATGTTTTTCATCCAGGCCACTGAAAAGGGAAGCGTTATCAAGAAACCTCCTTAAAGTCTTGTCTTTTGCAAAACGGACAAGTTCCTTAAGATTCTCCGCCTTTTTTTCATCCGACAATTTAAGGTATCCTGTTCTGTTATAAATCAGCTTTATAAGTTTCGGCAGATCTATGTCTCTCTTAGCTGTAAATTCATCAATAATACTGACAAATCCGTTGAGTTTCTCCTTAAGAGAAGTAGTGTATCCATTACTATTGACGATATGCCTCATCGTATCATAAAGGCTGGCATCTCTCTTTCGTGCTTCATTTTCCACTCGTGTAACAGTGGCTGTACCGATATTCCTGGGCGGACAGTTAATAATCCTTTTGATGCTTACAGAATCATCAGGATTTACTATAACTTTAAGGTAGGAAATGATGTCTTTAATTTCTTTCCTCTTAAAAAAACTGATTCCGCCAAATATATGGTATGGCTGACTGTTTTCCCTCATCGCCTCCTCAATAGCTCTGGACTGCTGATTTACTCTGTAAAGAACAGCGATGTCTTTATATGAATATTTTCCCTTGAGAAACAGTTCCTTAATTGTCTGAGCAATATAACGTCCTTCTTCCTGCTCATTTGAAGCAACGCAGTAGTAAACTTTCTCACCTTTACTGCGGTCTGTCCATAATTTCTTTGGCATTCGTGTGCTGTTTTTAGCAATTACGCTATCTGCAATATCAAGGATTCTTTGAGTTGACCTGTAATTCTGCTCAAGCCTTATCACTTTTGAGCGGGAGAAATCTTTCTTGAATGAGCGGATGTTCCCAATTTCAGCGCCCCTGAATTTATAGATGCTCTGGTCATCATCTCCAACAGCGCAGATATTTTTATGCTTTGCTGATAGCAGTTTTGCAAATTTATACTGAGTAATATTTGTATCCTGAAATTCATCTATCATGAGATGAGAGAATTCTTTTTGATATTTTTTAAGTACACTCGGATATTTCTCGAAAATTTTCACAGAACTCATGATCAGGTCATCAAAATCAAGAGCATTGTTTTTCATAAGCTCATTCTGATAGCGCACATAGACCCTTGCAAATTTTTCGTCAAATCCATAACTGTCGTCTCTTGCAAGCAGGTCTTCGGAATCTATCATGGACGCTTTTAAGGAAGATATTTTTGACAGTATCCCCTTATAAAGGGCTTCATGAATCTTAAATTCTTTTAAAATGGAACGTATAAGGTTGCCTGAATCTGTTTCATCATAAATACAGAAGTCTTTTTTGAATCCAAGGTGTTCGATCTCTTGCCTGAGGATTCTTGCACTTAAAGAATGGAATGTGCCAACCCAGAGCCCCCTGGTGCTTTTTTTTGTAAGCCTTTCGATCCTATCCTTCATTTCATTGGCAGCCTTATTAGTAAAAGTCATTGCCAGTATTGATGTAGGTGGAATCTTTTGAGAAGTCAGATATGCAAATCTGTGAGTTATTACTTTAGTTTTCCCGCTGCCAGCTCCTGCAAGGACGAGCATCGGACCTTTAGAATGGAGAACCGCGTCTTTTTGCTGGGTATTGAGGTCGCTCAACAATAGTTTTTTAGTCATAAGCCCCACTTCAAATTAAATGTAACCTGAGATAAACAAGATGAAGAAAATTAATACAATTCCTTAGTACTGCTTCGTAATAGTATATAGAGTATATCAGACAACAATAAAGAACTTCCACCTCATAATTGATAAATTTATATTTTTTATAGCTAAAGCTATTCGACAGTCACGCTTTTTGCCAGATTTCTTGGTTGGTCAACGTTACATTTGCGTAGCACTGCCATATGATAGGCAAGCAGATGAAGGGGGATAGAAAAAATGATAGGAGAAAGGTAATAATTGGTTTCGGGCATAGAAATAATATGCTGTGCTCGCGCATGAATTTTTGTATTTCCTTCCGTAATTACTGCGATGACTTTGCCTCCCCGGCTTTTCACTTCTTCCATATTTGATAATATTTTTTCAAGAACGTTATCATTCGGAGCTAGTGCTAACACCGGCATTTCATTGTCGATAAGGGCTATAGGTCCGTGTTTCATTTCTCCTGCAGGATAACCTTCAGCATGTATGTATGAAATCTCCTTTAATTTCAAAGCTCCCTCAAGAGCGATCGGGTAGTTGATACCTCTGCCCAGATAAAGAAAATCTTTAACACGATGGAACTTCCTGGCAATTTTCAGGACTGAATCATTGCATTGGAGGGCCGTCTCCACTTTTTCGGGTAAAAGCAGGAGTTCATGAAACAGTTTTTTTATCTCCCTGGTTTTCAGTTGTCCCTTTGCCCGGGCAAGCGCGATCGAAAAAAGATAAAGGCCTGTGAGCTGAGTTGTAAAGGCCTTGGTTGAAGCAACTCCAATTTCCGGCCCCGAATGGGTATAAAAAATACTGTCTGCCTCTCTTGCGGATGTACTGCCTAGTACATTACATATGGAAAGCGTCTTTGCTCCGAGTTTTTTCGCCTCCCTCTGTGCCGCAAGTGTATCAGCGGTCTCTCCTGATTGAGTAATTACAATCATCAGGCTGCCTTTAGGAATAAGTGGCTTCCTGTATCTGAATTCAGATGCTATATCGACTTCACAGGGAACCCGTGCAAGATTCTCGATCATATACTTTCCTACAAGGGCGGCATGCCAGGAAGTGCCACAGGCAACAAGAAATACCTTGCTTAATTTTTTAAGGGTGGTTTCCCTGAGGACAAATTCCCTGAGATTGACTTTTCCAGAATCGAGTGAGATTCTTCCCCTGATCGTATCTGCTATTGCCCTTGGCTGCTCAAATATTTCTTTCAGCATGAAGTGCCTGTAACCGCCTTTTTCAGCCATAGTCGGACTCCACGTTATTTTCATGGCTTTTTTCCTGACAGGCCTGTTCTTGCGAATATTGCGGATTGATACACCGCTCCTGGTAATTGTCGCCATTTCATCATTTTCAAGGATAATGACATCCTTTGTATATTTCAGAAATGCCGGAATGTCTGAAGCAAGAAAATATTCCCCTTTGCCTAATCCTAAAACTAAAGGGCTATCGTATTTTACTGCCAGAATTTTATCAGGCTCTGATTCACTTATGATCCCGATAGCATAGGCGCCTTTTAAATGTTTCAGGCCTTTTTTTGTTGCATCCTCGAGACTGAAACCCTTTTGTGTATAGCTTAAAATCAGGTGGCATATAACTTCAGTGTCGGTTTCTGATCTGAAAACATGCCCCTTTTTTTTCAATTCTTCTTTTAGTTCAATATAGTTTTCTATGATGCCGTTATGCACAACTACAATGCCGCCGGCTTTATGAGGATGAGCGTTTTCCTCGGATGGTTTGCCATGTGTTGCCCATCTGGTGTGTCCAACCCCAATCGTGCTTTTAAGTCTTTGTCCTTTAATTAAAGCTTCCAGATTTTTTATCTTGCCTGCACAACGGTTCACTCCTATTTTGTTATCTTTCAAGAAAGATATTCCAGCTGAATCATAGCCCCTGTATTCAAG
>CAZVHL010000094.1:0-5757 GCA_964626925.1 uncultured Nitrospiraceae bacterium | reverse complement strand
CATTGAGAACAAAAGAACTCTTTCCGCTCCTGGCGCCGCCTATTACGAATGTGATTTTCACTGACATCAATTAACTCCTATCTTAATACTGAAGTCTGTATACAACAGGGACTTCAACACGGCTTTCGATTAAAGGAAAAGGGGCAGCCTTCTTCACAACTTTTACAGTTGCCTTATCCAAAATGTTAAACCCTGAGCTTTTCATAACCATAATGTCATGCGGTCTGCCATTAGGGTTGATGTTGAAGCTTACATGCACCGTGCCTTCTATACCCCGTCTCCTCGCCATTACAGGATAAGTCTTGACTCTTTCGATCGCATTTTCAATAAGTTCAATGGTGCCGGGCAATAGACCTGATCTTGCTGTACCTTTAAAAGAACCTGCACTTTCAGGAGCAGTGTACCCATATAAAGTCTGGACATTTTCCTCCTCTTTAGTAGAATCGTCCAGGCCTACATTTAAGTTGCTGCTTTCATTCAAAACAGGTTCTTCATCGATCTGCGCTGATTCGATCTTATCAGTTGCCGGATCGGTTTGACTGACAGTTTTTTCTGTAACCGGTTCTTCAGTTTTTTCGATCACAACTTCTGCTTTTACTACTTTCTGTTTCTCAACAACAATCGGTTTGATTTCTTTTTTTGCAATCTGAGATTCAGGTTTAGCACTCACTTTTTTCTCATGGCCTAATTGACTCTCATTTGCCGAAAGACTCACGAAAAAAACTTTCTGATCGCTCATATCCCCACTGCCTTTGAGTAATCCTGCGGAAAACAAAAAGGCAGTAGAGAAAAAGCATATGTGAAGCACTATAGAAATTGTTATAGTTTTTTTAAAAGTCACAATAAGCTCACAATCTCCGGCTATCAATTATATAGCCAGTTCAATTCCTCCATAGGCCGAGAGGTCAGGAGACTCGTACCCTGCTGCGGTTTCATAATTCTCATCGAACATGTTTTCTACTCGTCCGAAGAATTTAATTTTATCACTAATCCGGTAACCCCCGCTCATATTAATCAGGGAGTATGAAGAGAGATTGCCTACTGAAGTCGACTCATAGGCTTTTCCAACATAAGTATAGCTGATCAATAGAGATGCAGGTCCTTTTGTATAATCAACTGATACATTCAGTTTGTCTATAGGACGCCTCTTGAGCCTCTCTCCTGTATCTTTGTCCTTAGTATCGGTGTAGGAATATGTCGATGAGAGGGAGACTGCATCTGTTACCTGAAACGCAACGCCTGCTTCAAAACCTTTCACCTCTGCCTTTGAAACATTTAAGGGTGAATACATCCACGAACCGGGGGGAGACTCAAGCCAGACGATGAGGTCACTGTATTTCTGATCAAAATAGGTAATCGAAACTGATGCCCTCTCTTTAACTATCTCTTTTTCAATACCGACTTCCCAGCCCCTGCTCGTCTCGGGTCTGAGGTTTATATTGCCACTGCTGAAGGCACCAACGAAAAAGAGCTCATTAAGTGTGGGTGCCCTGAATCCTGTACCGTAACTGCCCTTTACCTTCATCAGCGCCGGCCTGATGTTATAAACCCCGCCTACCCTGTAGGTAGTCTCTTCACCAAAGGTTTCATGATCATCATATCTTAGACCGGCATTAACTATAAGGGCATCGTCAAATAGTTTAATCTTACTATTTACATAGAGTGCGCTGTTGTCCACCTTTTTATCAAATATAAGGCTTTCAGTAGACTTGTCTATATTCTCCCCTGCCTCAATCCTGTATTCAGCGCCAAATGTCAGGATATAGTTGTCAGTCAGATAAACATTATGCTGCCAGTCAACTGTATCAATAGCAGAGATAATATCGGAGTTGAAGTAAGAGGTGTCAGGGTCCCTGTATTTCAGTGAATCTTCCACCCTTGAGAAGGAAAGTACCTGTTCATAGTTGTCTAAAAGATATAACTTGACCTTACCGGATAGTAGGTAGTGGTGACCTTTCTGAACATAGTTCAGGTCATCCTTTCCGAATGCGTCAAGTTCAGAACTGTCATAACGGTAGCGGCCTGCAAACTCGATCTCTACCTTCTCACCTGCCTTCAGACCTATCTTCCCTGACATGGACGCATTTTTATAACCATCACTTTCTGTGCCGAGCTTTGCCGCCGAAAATCCATTAGTAATGAAGTATGATCCAGTCAACCTGTAGTCTACCTTTTCCGAGCCTCCTGAAACAGTAAGAGAAGGGTTGATTGTTGCATAGGAACCGCCCTCCAGAGAAAACTTCACAGCAGGCTCCCCTCTCCCTTTTTTTGTAATAATATTGATGACACCCGCCATGGCCTCTGAACCGTAAATAGTGCTTTGAGGCCCTTTTACGATCTCTATCCTATCTATGTCATGGGCGGTAATACCTGAGAAATCGAACTCTCCCAGAGTTGTGCTCTTCACTTTTACACCATCAATCATTACCATCGTCTGGCTTGCGCTGCCACCACGCAGGACAACAGTGGCACTCTTGCCGGGGCCTCCGTTCTGAACAAGATTAAGTTCAGGGACATTTTTGAGAACCTCGGCAACAAGCTTAACATTCATCTTTTCTATAGTCTCTTTTTTTATTATTATTACACTGCTGGTCGTCTCATCAACTGCTTCCTCTATTTTTGTAGCACTCACTACTACTTCTTTAATCTTTACCGGTTCTCCACCCGCAAAAACCGATGAGGCCGAAAATAAAATTATTACTAAACATATAAATAATCTATTCATTAAATGAACTCCTTTTTTTATTTGTATTAGTTTTCAATTCTCATAATCAATCTCTTCATTGCTAATAATTTTCAGCTCGTATCATATTTCATAAAATCCTCCTCTTCCCTCGAAGGGGTCAGTTTTATTCCGGGTATCCAGGATCTCCTGACTCAGGTCATGGCGACTCGTTTCCGAGGCCTCCTACTCACCCACCTTCCCGATCAATACGACCAGTGGCTTAAGTAGGGGCGTATAGCAATACGCCCCTACAGCGGGCTTTCGCTACCATCACAGTTGCGGGGCAGTTTCCGTCTCTCACGGAATTCCCCTGCAATATCCGGTTGCTACATCAGTCTTATGTTAAGGTTCAAAATTAGTACCTTATATATATTCCTCCTGATTCTTCATGTTGCATCTCTATATCAATATCAAATGCATTATTCAGCATTTTCTTTGTTAAAATTTCATGCGGCGCTCCACTGCCAAGCATTCTGCCTTCCTTAATCAACAGCAGCCTGTCAAACTGAGACGCGATGTTTATATCGTGAAGTGCCATTAAAACTGTTATGTCCCTTTTTTCTCTCAGTTCCTTTAACAGTCTCAAAAGTTCTATCTGATATTTAATGTCCAGATTTGCAAGTGGCTCATCAAGAAGAACAAGCCCTGCTCCCTGCAGCAGAGTCATCGCAATGTATACCCTTCGCCTTTCCCCACCGCTGAGGTTTGTAATAAACGATTTTGTGTAGTCAGTTAATCCAACCATTTCGATAGCATCTTCAACGGTCAGCTCCGGCTTGGCATCATAAGGATACTGCCCCATGCTTACAAACTCCTTCACCGTAAAAGGGATGCTTATATCAAGAAGCTGAGGAAGATAACTCAGAAGCTTTGCCCTGTCCCTGGGTCTGTAAGAATCAAGTTCCTTGCCCCAGAGGTTAATCTTGCCCTGTGCAGATTTTAAAATCCCGCTTGCCAGTTTAAGTATTGTTGACTTGCCAGAGCCGTTTGCACCAAGCAGACCTATGAATTCCCTGTTCTCCACAGAAAGAGATAGGTCTCTGATAAAAGACCTGTCTTTTTCATAAGAAAAGCTGACTTTATTAAAATCAAGAATATTCATGTCAGAAACTGAGAACGTCTTTCCTCCTGAGTATGTATAAAAAATAAGGTGCCCCTAATATGGCAGTTATTATTCCTGCTGGCAGCTCCATCGGTGATAGTACAGATTTGCCGATCAGGTCCGCTATACAGAGTAGTACACCACCACCCAGTGCCGAGACCGGAATAAGAATTCTGCTGTCCGAACCGATCATAAATCTTCCTATATGCGGGACCAACAATCCTATAAACCCTATCATCCCGCCAAGCGATACTGATGCTGCAGTCATTAATCCTACTGATATGAAAAGTATGAACCTCTCTTTTTTTGGTGAAAATCCCAAGCTGTGTGACAGGTCGTCTCCAAGGATCAGGCTGTTAAGGGCCTTTGAACGGAACATCGAGATCCCCAAACCAACAACAATAAAAATAAATCCATATGGAATAAGAGACCAATCAGCAATAGAAAGATCCCCGAATATCCAGAGCGTTGCCCTTTTCAGGCCTTCATTACTTGATAGACTCATAATAAGCATCAACAAAGCTGAGAAGAGAAAACCAAGCCCTACGCCTGCCAACAGCAGCCTGTCTGGCCAGAAACCTCCCCTTTTCCATCCCATTGCTCCTACAAAAATACCTGTTATCAGCGCACCTGTGAATGCAAGAACAGGGATTGTAAAAACACCAAAAAACGATACACCTGCAATAATCCCAGCCGCTGCAACCAGTGCTGCCCCGCTTGAAATGCCAAGTATGTAAGGGTCAGCCAATGGATTTCTTAATATACCCTGCAGCACCGCACCCGAAGCACCCAGAGCCATTCCCATAAGCACCGAAATAATTACCCGGGGTAGTCTTATGGAAAAAAGTATTTGCCTGTCCATTTCATTAAAGCCAAAAGGACTGATCGGCTTTGGTCCTATAAACAGCGCCATTACGAATATTGCAAGAGATGTAAGAAATATGAGTGTGAGTTTTAGTTTCATATTTTTAATAAGGGTTCAAGTGAAAGAACTGTTTTTCACTCTAATCCTCGGCCCCTTGAATCCTGGAACCCTTCTAAATATTCTGCCAGCTCTTCTATGCCCTGAATAACCCTTGGTCCAAGCCTGTACAGATTGTCGCTGACAAAATATACTTTATTGTTTTTGACTGCCGGCAGATAAGAAAGCCGCGACAAAAGACCGCTGGAAGTTCCCTGCATATCCATACCCGTTGCCTTACCAATAAAAATAATGTCAGGAGATCGGCGAACAATCTCTTCAATAGAGTACTTGGGATATTGGATATTGGTATCTTCAGCAATATTGATCGCTCCAAGCAGGTCAATAGCATCGTCTATTGCGGTTCCGGGTCCTGCCACCATCAAAGGCTCAGGCCAGATCATGAAAAGCACTTTTTTACTGGTCGCCTGTTTTCTTGCCCTTAATTTATTCAATCTGTTTTCTATATCAGAAGCAAGGAGATCAAACCTTTCCTGTTCATCAATGGCCTCTCCCAAATGCCTTATGCCATCAGGAAGCTGGGTTATAGTGCGTGATTCAAACACATATGTCTTGATCTTCATAGCCCTCAGTCTCATCTCAAATTCCTTCGAGTTTCCGTTCGTTGTCATAATTACAATATCCGGCTTTAATGAAACCACCGCTTCAAGAGAAGGATTGGACATGCCGCCGATCTTTGGTTTGCTCCTGGCTTCTTCAGGATAATCACAGTAACTTGTAACTCCGACAATGTTATCTCCCAGGCCGGCGGCAAACACAATCTCGGTCATACTTGGAGCAAGGGTGATGATACGCTTTGGAGATTCAGCAAAGACAATGCTGGCAAATAACAAATAACAAATGGCAAATGACAAATGACTAATAAAAGGCAAGATGCATTCGATTTGAATGCCTGTTGATCGGTTTTTGTTTGGTTTCAGCGTTTTCATAAAAAATCCCCGGCCTTCG
>CAZVHL010000093.1:0-5769 GCA_964626925.1 uncultured Nitrospiraceae bacterium | reverse complement strand
TCCAGAAATCGTTTTGATGCAGCTGAACGAACTACCGTGACTGTATCAGCGCCTCGACCTGTGCCGGCAACCGTAATAATCTCTTCCCCTTCAGGGATAAGCCCGGCATCTACTGCCATCATGATCATCTCGCAACAGACTTTTGCACCTTCCCCAAACCTGCGGAGAGACTGAGCAACAAGAAGGGTTGGATAAATGCCGCTGAATTTTTTTGCCAGGGCAGTTTCAAGGCTGTGGGTGATCATTGTGCCTGTGTAGATTTTTGCCCCAGCTGCCGTAATTTTCTTTTTTGCATCATCAGTCAGCTCTATCGAATTGGGTTCTTTAAATCCATATGAATGAGTCACTACAACCAGATTGATTTTTTCATTTTTTAATGTTTCTGCAAAGAGCTGACCTGAAGAACCGGTAGTTGTAGCTACTACAACATGATTATAGTTAAATTCAGTTATATTCTGTTTTACTATTTTTAGACATTCCTCAGTATTTCCAGGCCCGGTTTTCTCAAAGTACGTTACACTTTTTTGCATTTTGATCACCTCTTTTGATTCAGGATTTAAAAAAATTATGGTTCTGGCATCGAGCCACTAACGCAACCTTTTATCGACGCGGTTATATTGATTTGAATAGATGAAATTTTACTTTATATGAATACTCCCTATCAAGCGAAATCTGATATACTTCCGTAATGAACTTTGATGACCTCATTAATATAGTGGCAAAACTAAGAAGCCCCGAAGGCTGCCCGTGGGATAAAGAACAGACGAGAGAGACGCTTAAGCCTTATCTTTTTGAAGAATTCTATGAGTTGATTGATGCAATGGAAGATAATGATCCTGAAGGAACCAGGGAAGAACTTGGCGATCTGCTGTTTCAGATTGTGCTCCAGAGTCAGCTTTCAAAAGAAGATTCACAATTTGACATAAATGATGTTGTCGATGGAATAGCACAGAAAATGGTCAGAAGACATCCTCATGTTTTTGGTGACAAAGACCTGAAAACCTCGTCAGATGTTTCTGAATGGTGGGCGGAGCATAAGATGAAAGAAGGGAAGACCGATAGATCCGCAATTGGTGGTGTTCCATATTCTCTTCCTGCGCTTATAAGGGCAAGTCAGCTTCAACTCAAGGCGACGAGTGTAGGTTTTGACTGGGAAAAAATAGAGGATGTCATTGAAAAGCTTGATGAGGAAATTGCTGAATTTAAAAATGCATTGATCGAGAAAAACAATGATGATGTCGAAGATGAGATTGGGGATATCTTATTTGTGCTCGTAAGGATCGCCAATTTTGTGAATGTAAACCCTGAAGATGCACTGAGAAGGACAATAAGGAAATTTATTCAAAGGTTCAGATATATAGAAAATGAAGCATTGCAGCAGGGGAAAAGATTGCCTGAAATGACGCTTGAGGAAATGGATGTTTTATGGAAAAAAGCAAAAGAAGAATTATAGATAGACTGGGTTATATGTTTCCAAGACTTAAGGCTCCCAACCCTTTCAGTTCAACAGCAAATATTATCTGATATTCATCAGGTTGTCTATTATATGAAAGGGTGAATCCCCAGCATTGATGCCTGTATGTTGAGGCAACCATTAGTTCCTGAACTCCTCCTCCATTGGCGTCGTACCATAGTTTCCCGAGTAATTCTACAGGTAAAGACCTGTTTAATAATTCTATAGGAGAGTAGATTCCGGCTTCAAATGTGTATTGATCAAGGTTAGTGATGTTTCTAAAATTTTTGCCCAGACCGATGTACCCCTTTGCTCTGTTTATCCTGACTGATGCGATAGTTTCCTCGAGTTCTTTGTCATGGACATCATAAGATGCATTAAGGATGAGATCGATTTTCCTGCTTGATAGTGTAGCCTCTGCAAGCAGTGGACTGAAATCTTTGCCCACATCAAGTAGATTGTAGCTTTGAGACAATCGGAACCTTGCTTCAAGATCATTCGAATTAATACCTGAAACTCTATTGGTCAGGGAGTATCCGATACTGCTCGTGCGTGAAATCGAATCTATGGAATCAAAAAAAGGTATGCTGTCATTATCGAAAGGTGGAACATAAGTATATTCAAGAGACGGCTCGATTATATGGGCAACTTTTTTATATTTTTTGAAGAATTTTGTTGAAACAGATGTGCTGAAATCAGCAACTAACCGGCTTTTATTTAATTCAGGCTTTCTAAGAAAGTAGGCAGTTTCTCGTAAACCGACTCGTTGAGTCAGCGTTATTAATCTTCCATAACTGAAGTAAATATTTGGATTAATATCGATCCTTTGTCCCCTCTGACCTTCTTCTCTCCAGAAATTATTACCCTTTACAGCCAAATTAAAAGACAGGTGCTTTTTTGTCCTTGTGTTGAGAATGAAGGCTATTTCAGGGAAACTCTGTGGAACTTCTCTGGAACTACCCTCCAGGTTTTGTCTCCCCTGAGCTAAAAAATATGCTCGTCCTCCCATAAAAGACTTCGATACATGCAGATCTGATTCAAGATATTTTTGTAGCCTTTCTTCAGATGCAAAACCAAATCTGCCCGGTTCCCATGTTGAGAATCCAAATCGACTCAGCGACGTTGAATCCATAATGTCATAGTAATCGTACCTGTTAACTAAATGGAGTTTCAGGTAACCGGACAGGTCGTTAGACGATTGATAGTTGTGATAGGATTTAACTTCAAGTAAATTATTGGAAGATTCATCATCCCTTACATTGTAAAGCCACAATTCACCATTGATATCAGGAGTGATCGCATACCGATAATCCAATCCCTCTGCCAGTCCCAGTTCGGAGTAATAATCCAGATAAAGCGTAGCATCCTGATTTTCTTTTACAGCCCAGAAAAGCCCCTGCTTGTAGTAATAACCTCTTTTGCTGCTGTATCCGAATAACGGAAAAAGAAGGCCAGTTTGGCGTTCCCTATTGAGAGGTGCCCAAAAATAAGGCGTATACAAAACGGGCGTGTTACTGAAGCGTAAAGTACTATGCCATGCACTGATGCCGTCCTCTGTTTCAGCTTTTATATCACTGGCTGATATATGCCATGCTGGAGGATCTGCATCACAGGTCGTTATAGAAGCTTTATCAATTGAAAAAGACTTATCTCCAGTTTTATTGATTTCTGATCCGTAAATATGAAAGTTGTTTCCCTTGCTAAAAATGACACTGTTAAACATAGTGCCGTGTTTTGTTTTTAAGTTCATCTCTATTCTATCAGCGTGAATGAGCGTATTTGGCTCCTCATATTTAACATTACCGGTTATGACCGCGTCTGACGTATTTCCGTCAAGATGCATCTCGTCCGCGTAAAGTATCGCATTATCAAAGGTGATTTTCACCGAACCTTTAGCTATGTATGTATTTGATTCAGAAATATACTCAAGATGATCTGCATGAATATTTGCGGGTTCCTCTGATAATGTAAGACTCGGGAATGACAGAAATAAAACAAGAAAAATTATAAAAACGATGCTCTTGCTAATTATGTTTGATACCTGACTTATCATTAGTTAATTATTCCCTCAGGCTGGATAAGACGCCTTTACACCCAAGTATCTCTTTTGCTTCTCCTGTGGTGTAAAATGACCCGGTTATAAGAATAATTGTATTTTCTTTGCATTGTTTCTTTGCAATATGAATAGCTTCTTTAACCGAGCCGGTATAGATTGTCGAACCGGTTGCCTGTTGCATATCAGGCTTTGTAATTTCAGATATAATTTCCTTGAGTTTCTCTGGTGATGCTGCCCTGTCATATTTTGCTTTTGTCAAAATCAGGGAGTCAGCGATTTGAAGTAGAGGCTTCAGAATTCCTTTAATGTCTTTATCCTCCATGATTCCTGCGATAACAATAATTTCTTTATCTGAGAAAACATCCTTGATCGAATCGGCCAGGGCTTTTGCCGCTTCAGCATTATGGGCTCCATCAAGCATTATGGGAGGTGTATGGGAGAACCATTCGAGCCGACCTTCAAGTCTTAAATTCTGAAGGCCGGTTCTAACAGAAGCATCTGTAACAGGCAGCCCGCTTTGACTTAAGATTTCAGATGCCCTGATCGCCAGACAAGTATTATAAAGTTGATACTTGCCGGTAACAGGTGCTGACAGTTTTTCATAATGGTTGTATCCCTGATAATCAAATGTAATGCATTGGTCATTCATCGAGATCAGGGAACCTCTGAATTCCCTGTTGTACAGGTGCAGTTCGGATTCGTTACTTTTGGCCGCATCAGACAGCTGGTTTATTGCATCAGGAAGATCAACCGCTGTTACTACCGGTACATGGGGTTTGATTATGCCGGCCTTTTCAAAAGCGATTTCAGGGATACTGTTGCCGAGGAATTCACTATGGTCGAGGCTTATATTCGTAATAATTGATATATCCGGCGAAATTATATTTGTTGCATCAAGCCGTCCTCCCAAACCGGTTTCTATAACTGCCCAGTCTACGGAATTACTGGAGAAGTGATGGAAAGCCATCGCAGTTATAAATTCGAAAAATGTCGGATTAAGATCGTCGCTTTCCGTTACTTGACGAACTTCGCAAGCAAGTTTTATGACATCAGGTTCACTAATCTGCAGATTGTTGATCTTAATGCGTTCTGTGAAACTTACGAGATGAGGTGAGGTAAAAAGACCAACTTTTAATCCGGTTGCGTGTAATATCGAAGCAATTGCAGATGCTGTTGATCCTTTGCCATTCGTACCGGCAACGTGAATGGCGCGGAAGGATTTTTGAGGCTGCCCCAGGAGTTGCATCAATCTGTTCGTATTTGCAAGCCCCAGTTTTATGCCGTGCTTTTGAAGGCCGTAGAGATAATTTACTGTTTCGTTGTAATTAGTCAAGTTTGAAAGCATTGATATGATAAATTGTTATATGTTCCAGATTATATGCTATTTGAAGGGGATGGAGCGTATAACTGGGATTTAAGATTTATTATTCCCCGATGTCAGTGACAAAAGTTTAACAACAGTTTCTTTCAGTTCTCTTCTGTTTACTATCATATCTATCATCCCGTGATCCATTAAAAATTCTGCTGTTTGAAAATTTTCGGGCAATTTCTGCTTAATAGTTTGTTCAATAACCCTTGGCCCGGCAAAACCGATAAGACTTTTAGGTTCGGCAATTATAATATCCCCAAGCATCGCAAAGCTTGCCGATACTCCTCCAAATGTCGGGTCTGCAAGTATTGAGATATATGGTAAGCCGGTTTTCTTGAATCTTGCGATAGCAGCAGAAGTTTTTGCCATCTGCATCAGAGAGATTATACCCTCGTGCATTCGCGCTCCACCGGACGATGAAACAGATATCAAAGGCAGTTTTTCTTCAGCAGCTTTTTCAGCAGAAATCACAAATTTTTCACCTACAACAGATCCCATACTCCCGCCCATAAAATCGAAGTCAAGCACCACAATTACAACAGGGTAGTCGCCGATTAATGCTCTGCCTGAAGTGGCGGCATCTTTTAGACTTGTTTTTTTTTCAGAATCCTTGAGGCGTTCCTTGTAAGATTTTGTATCTTTAAAATGCAACGGATCTTTTGACATAAGATCTCCGCCAATCTCAGAAAACGAGGCATTATCGGTCAGGAGAGTAATACGCTCCCTTGCCGAAATTCTGAAGTGATAATTGCATTTCGGGCATATTTTGAGATTTTTATCAACCTCTTTACGGTAGATTATCTCTTTGCAGGAGTTGCATTTTATCCAAAGGCCTTCAGGGACCTTGACTCTCTTGTGGATCTTATTTTTTTCTCTTTTAAACCAGGCCAT
>CAZVHL010000092.1:0-5902 GCA_964626925.1 uncultured Nitrospiraceae bacterium | reverse complement strand
CCGAAAAAGAGAATACATTCCGCAGGCTCGCCGTCACGGCCCGAACGTCCTGTCTCCTGATAATATCCTTCGATGTTTTTTGGCAGATCAGCATGGATAATAAATCGCACATTTGATTTGTCAATGCCCATCCCAAAGGCAATCGTCGCTACAATTACATGCACTTCATCCCTGCTAAAGGCATCCTGGTTTGCCTTGCGTTCTTCCTGTGTCAGTCCTGCATGATAGGGCAGCGCCTTTATCCCATTGTCTTTTAACATACCCGCCATGGCGGTAACAGAGTCTCGGGTAGTTCGGTAAATGATTCCCGGATCACCCGAATATTTTCTGATAATATCAAGAATCTGTGGCTTTAATTCTCTTTTGCTTTTTACCCGATAAAAAAGATTATGCCGGTCAAATGAAGCCCTTATCATTAATGGGGACCTGAGTCTGGTTTTCCTGATAATATCGTTCTGCACTTTCCGGGTGGCCGTTGCTGTAAAGGCTGCTACCGGAACCCCGGAAAAGGATTCCGTGATCTTTGAAAGACTGAGATAATCAGGTCTGAAGTCATGGCCCCACTCGGATATGCAGTGTGCTTCATCTATAGCAAAAAGAGCTACTGGTACAGTCTTTAACGTCTCCAGAAAGTCCGGCATGGCAAAACGTTCCGGTGCAATGTATAGCAGATCAAGCGAATTGTTTCTCAGAGAGCGGAATACCGAAGCCGTCTCCTGCGGCATCAGTGAGCTGTTTATAAAGGCAGCGGAGATACCGTTTTCCAGTGCAGCGTCTACCTGATCCTTCATTAGTGAAATGAGGGGGCTTATAACAACCGTTGTGCCCTTCATTATTTTGGCAGGAAGCTGGTAGCAGAGCGACTTGCCGCCGCCTGTAGGCATCACTGCAAAGACATCCTGCCGGGTGAGTATGCTGGATATAATCTCTTCCTGGTTCGGTCGAAAGGACTGAAACCCGAAGACTTTTTTCAGTGTATCAAACACTTGTGTCTGGTCATGTGTACGCTTTTCTCCCATTGATATTCCTCCATGTCCCCTATGTTTAGAAAGGAAAACTTTTCATAAATTGGCGGAGGAGGCAGGATTCGAACCTGCGTCCCGACGAATCGGGAAACGGTTTTCGAGACCGCCGCCTTCAACCACTCGGCCACTCCTCCGTATACCTGTAACTGCTAAAATATACTTATCTGCGTAGTTCGAAAAATTTTTTTAGTAAGTTTTCAGATTCATGTTTTAATATCCCGGACTCAACAGTTACCTGGTGATTCAGAAACGGATCATGAGTCAATTGATATCGGCTCATAACAGCGCCGTATCTTTCATCTATGCACCCGAATACAAGTTTATTAAGACGCGCGTTTACCATCGCTCCGGCACACATTATACAGGGTTCTTTGGTCACATAAAGAGTGAAATCAGTTAAGCGCCAGTTAACTGTTTTAATTGCGGCTTCTCTTATAACGAGTAACTCAGCGTGCGCAGTAGGGTCTGAGGTGGACTCTTTTTTATTGTGGGCTGAGGCGATAACCGTATTATCTTTGACAAGAACTGCACCGACCGGAATTTCATCTTCCTGATATGCATATTCAGCTTCTTTGAGAGCGAGCTGCATGAAATGTTCATTCCTGTCAGTCATTTTTTAACCTATTGCAATATTCACAGATTTCATCATTATTTTCCATGTTATTACGCCGATGATTTATTATGAACCGATTCAGCATAACCCAGCATCAAGCTTGAAATCAAGAAACCCGGATAAGCATTTATCATTCAGCATGAAACTTTATATTTCAAAGGGTTGCATGATTTATTGTCTAAACAGGGATAAAAAGGCTATAATAACTATTGTTCATTTATGTAAGTTCTATACATGATGTGCTATTTTTCTAATAATAATGGCCTTATACTATTATAAATATATCAAATCACTCAATAGTTTTTTTTCTGAAGGAAAATAAATGGCTACAGGTTGTTGCGATACAGTTAGATCTGACAGAATACAGCAGTACCAGCTTGATAAGTGGAAGGTGGAAAATCCTGATCTCAAACCTTTTAAACCTGACGATATACTTTACTCTCCCCGCTATAAAGTAAAGAAGAAAAAAGGCATATCCTTATTAATCGACCCCGAGTTTCCTAACTGGATGAGTGTAAATGCGACAGGTGCCGAAATCCTGAAACTTTGCAACGGGAAAAATTCTCTGGCCCAGATTCAGGATGCGATTTGTAATAAATATAAGCTCGATGATCAGAAAAAGTCCAAAAAGGAGATTTCGGATTTTCTTACTGCATCCGGTCTGCTTGAGTTTGTGTCTGATACCAAGTTTGAAAGACTGGAATACAAAGGTAGAAGCGGGGTCATTGCTCCACGTAAATTAGAAGAACTGTGGATATACTATACGCTTGCCTGTAATCTCAGATGTAAACATTGTCTTGTCAGTGCAGGCAAGGGGCTGAAAAAAGAACTGTCGACTGCAGAGTTTAAGCAACTCATTGATGATTCCATCAAACTCGGTGTGAAAAGGTTTTATCTGACTGGTGGCGAACCTTTTATAAAAGATGATGTTTTTGAGCTTATTAGATATATAACAAAGATCAAAAAGCGTGAATTGATAGTCCTTACAAATGCAACCTTGTTTGACGACAAAAAAATTGCTGCATTGAAAAAACTGATAGGTCCTAAACTTATTCTGCAGGTAAGCCTTGAGGGGCCAAACGCCGAAATTCATGATAAGCTTCGCGGCACAGGTAGTTTTGACAAAGCCGTTGAGGGCATAAAAAAACTGATGAGTATCGGGGTGATACCTATTGTTTCGACCGCAATCAGCAAATATAATGAAAAAGAGATACTTAAAACTTCGCGGTATTTAAAAAAACTGGGCATCAAGGAACATAATGTGCTCTGGATGCATGCAAAAGGCCGCGGCGTTAATAATATGGATGAACTGTTTGTCTCTTCTGACGATGTTGCAAAAACCATGAAAAAGCTCAAAGAAGAATATAAAGAGCAGGAAGTCATATTTGACAACGTAGAGTCATTGAAAATCAGAGTCAGAACCAAGAGGGGAAGGAAAAATGACCTCTGCAATAACTGCTATGAAAAAATCTGTGTTAATTCAGATGGCCATGTATATCCCTGTGCATCATTAAATGGTGATAAAAAGTTTGATGCAGGCTCTATCCGGGAAAAATCACTCAAGGACATCTGGTTGAATTCAAAGGTTATGGTAAATGGCAGGGACAACAGTGTAAAGGACAAAGCTGAATGCAATAAATGTTACCTTGAATATTTTTGCGGAGGTGGGTGTACGTCCCATAGCTTTTATGCCAGTGAAGTTGACACAGGCAAGGGAAATATCAAGTCTCATGACCCGTACTGTTCAGTATATAAGTCATTGTTTGAAAATATTATCTGGGAACTGGCATTAGAAGGCGTTACCCCACAGAATGACAAGGGTTACTCTGCTCCGCTTATTTATAATGCGATGGATACGAAACTTCCCGGGCATCTTGGGGCCGGTATTAAGAATATCGATAAGAACTTTGAGGTTGGCTGCTATCATTGCTCCTGTGTATTATCTGTTGATGTTGAAGACGATGAAGAGGTCTGCAAGCCGGAAATAAAAGGACATGTAACAAAAACGGTTAAGAAAAAATTTTCTAAAGCAGCTTTTGCACCTGTTGCGGACTACTATTGTCCGACAGGATATGATCAGAAAGACCTGAAGCATATACCCACTGAAGTCCTTGATGTTTCCTATGGATGTGGGAATCCTGCTGCACTGGCTGACATTAAAAAGGGTGAAACAATAGTTGACCTTGGCGCGGGAGGCGGCATCGACTGCTTTATTGCGGCAAAAAAACTGGGACCGCAGGGTAAAGTGATTGGGATAGACATGACTGATGAAATGGTGGCAAAGGCGGCTGAAAATGCTACAAAAGTTGCGGAGGTATTAGGGTATGCTGTAGTTGAATTCAGGGCAGGTAATATTATGGAACTTCCTGTTGAGGACAACACAGTTGATCTTGTTATATCAAACTGTGTAATCAACCTGACAGAGGATAAGACTAAAGTTTTGGACGAAATCTATCGAATATTAAAGCCAGGAGGCAGGTTTTTTATTTCGGATATCGTCTCTGACAAACCTGTACCGGGATATCTCAAGAGAGATAAAGAGCTCTGGAACGCGTGTCTTGCAGGAGCACTTACGGACAGTAAATTTAAAGAGGCTGCTGAAAATGCGGGTTTCCCAAATGTTAAATTGACTAAAAATTACCTCTATAAAAAAGTGGAATATATAGAATTTTATTCGGTTACATTAAAAGCTAATAAACCTGATAATAGCAATAATTGCGGGAGTTGCTCCTGCGGTTAGAAAAATAAAATCAATTTAATAATAAAAGAGGTAGGTGTCTATGAGAGTAACTTTAGTTAATGCACAGGTATTAGATGGCAACAACGTTGTCCCTCCGCTTGGACTTATGTATATTGCTGCAGTACTGGAAAAAGCGGGGCATGCGGTTCAGATCTTTGATGCTGATCCTGAGTACCAGGATGATATGCTTACGAAGATTAAGGAATTCAAACCCCAGCTGATCGGGCTTAGTTTCCTGACCGTTGCATACCAGAAGGCATTTAATCTCTGCAAAACACTCAAGAAGGAACTTCCGGATGCAATTTATTGCGCTGGGGGTGTGCACACAACTGTTAAGCCCAAGGATACATTAAAAGAGTTGGATCTCGATTTTATTGTTGTTGGCGAAGGCGAGACCATCATGACAAATGTATGCGAAAGACTGGACAAAAATGCATCTATTGAGGCTATTAAAGATGCAAAGGGCATAATGTACCAAGAAAATGGCGAGATCATCGCAAACGAAAGGGAAGAACTTATAAAAGACCTGGATTCCATTCCTTTTCCGGCAAGGCATTTGATCGACATGACACCCTACCTCAAGCCTCCCGGCATTATAAGGGGTTATGCTGAAAAGAATCAGACCACTATCGTTACAAGCAGGGGATGTCCGTTTAAATGCATTTACTGCGGAAGTCACAATATTTTTGGAAGAAGGACAAGAAGACGTTCAGTCAAGAACGTTGTTGATGAAATAGAACATTTATACAAGAACTTTAACATTAAAGGCGTTTATTTCTGTGACGATACATTTACTCTCAGCTCAAAATGGGTCAGGGAATATTGCGAGGATTTGAAAAGCAGAAAGCTGGATCTTAAGTGGGCATGCCAGTCAAGGGTGGACCAGACAGACATGGAGCTGATGAGGATTATGAAATCAACAGGACTTGTCCAGCTTGACTTCGGTGTTGAGAGCGGTTCTGAAAAAATTCTTAAAGTGTTGGGCAAAGGTGGAGCCGGGGACAGGACCTCCCAGATTAGACAGTCATTCAAGCTCTGCAGGGATCTGGACATAAGGACACTGGCAACATTCATTATCGGCAATCCTGATGAAACAAAGGAAGATATAGATCAGAGCTTTCAGTTAGCTAAGGAAATAAAGGCTGATTATACTGCCTTTTATTTCCTTACACCATATCCAGGCACAGATATTTACGATATGGCTATCGAAAACGGATGGCTTGATCCTAATCTGCCTTTCTCGGAAATGTGGGCTCACAGACAGCCTGAACTGCCATTGATGGCAATAACGTTCGGGAAAGAAGAATTAAGGGACATCCGCAGGCATTTGCAGAACCAGTTTTTCGCCAGAAACTATCTGAGGAGTTCCGGAAATATCAGTTTCTACTCGATCCTGATTACTATTCTGTTTAAGCATCCAAAAGTGTTCCTTGATGCGTTCGGTAAATTAATCAGGACCCGCAGGATGGATTATATTGTTGAAACATTAAATGCGGAATACTGGCGGATGAAGAAATATGAAGG
>CAZVHL010000091.1:0-5929 GCA_964626925.1 uncultured Nitrospiraceae bacterium | reverse complement strand
GGATGAAAACAAGAATTACAGAAAAACAACTCAGGAGATTTCACAGGCTGTTATCTGTGAGTATGATCGATTTTAATTGTGGCGAGCTTTGTGCCCCTAAAAACGATGGGGTGCCTATTTGTTGTGAGAACGATTATGTTGTCCCTATACTTTTCCATGAAGAATTTAAATGGCACCGGAACAATGGTAAATTCTGGAAGAGAATGCCGCCCAAAAACAGGACGATCAGGAAATTCATAGATGAGTCGGAGTCATACTATGTGTATTCCCAGTGCCCGGGGCCTGAAGGCTGTATAAGGTCCAAACGTTCTTTTACCTGTATGACATTCCCTTTTGAACCTCATGTCAGCAGGAACGGCGATATAGTCGGCCTGGTTTATGTTAACGGTGACAAGGGTACGTGCTCGCTTATTGGGCGACCGCGTAAGACATACAATCCTGTATATATTGCTAATGCGATTAAATTCTGGAAGGAACTGTTCGCTCTTTATCCAGAAGAACAGGAACTGTACATTCAGGAATCAAGGAAACGGGAGAATAGAAAAAAGCGGTCGGGAAAAAGGTTCAGTATATTTAAAACAGTTTAGAAACCTGAAGCAATTCCTTGTTATGATATCTGGGCATGATCAGCATCCAGTACAAGAACATTTTCTTTTCCCTGTTCAACCAGAAACTGAGGGAAAGGAATTTTGGCTATTACCTCTTCTACAGTTGTCTGCCCTTCAATTACTTTTAACCATGCATCTTCAAAAAGGGATTTGGTCCCGGATTCCCTTACAGATTCCCATAGGTCATCAACAGTGAAGTTTTTTGTTATCAGGCGTTTGAGTTTAGAATCCATTTTTACAATCTCGTACACTCCGACCCTTCCTTTGTATCCTGTATTACTGCACTTATCGCACCCGGATCCCTTGTAATATTTTTCCAGTCGAGGCAGATTAAATTTACCAAAATCTTCCGGGGGGGGTGCCTCCACCTTGCAATTTGAACAAATCTTCCTTATCAGTCTTTGCGCAAGGATACCGCTGACAGCCGCGGTTACGAGAAATGGCTCTAAACCAATATCTATAAGTCGTGTAATCGTGGATACTGTGTCATTGGTATGAAGGGTGGATAAAACGAAATGTCCTGTCAGGGCAGCCCTTGATCCGATCTCCGCAGTATCAAGGTCTCTGATTTCACCAACCATTACTATGTCAGGGTCCTGCCTCAGGACTGAACGAAGCGCGCTCGAAAATGTAAATCCTATTCCCTCGTTTATGCCTACCTGAGTAATACCTGAAAGCTTGTACTCAACCGGATCTTCGAGTGTAATGATATTTTTTGTTTCGGTCCTTACCTGCTGAAGGATTGAGTATAAAGTTGTGGTCTTTCCGCTACCAGTGGGGCCGGTAACCATAAGCATGCCCTGCGGCTGGCTGAAGATTTCGATTAAAGGTTTAAGGACATGATCTGAAATACCTAATTGGGCGAGCGGAATCAGTCCTGAAGACGGATCGAGCAATCGTATAACGATTTTTTCACCGTAAATTGATGGAAGGGTTGAAATTCTGAGATCAACGGTATTTTTTTCCAAACGAAGAGCGCTTCTTCCATCCTGTGGATGTCTTCTGTTAGTTATATCAAGGTTTGATATGATTTTTACTCGTGAAACAACAGCATCCTGAATCTGTTTGGGATACTCCTGAATATTTTTAAGATTGCCATCTATCCTGTAACGAACCTGTACAGACTTTTCTCTGGGCTCAATATGAATATCACTTGCATCAGATTTGACTGCATCAGCGATGAGCATAGTTACAAGCTTTACAATAGGAGCGGCTTCACTGTTCTGATAGAGTGACTGAAAACTTGCATTGTCTTCCTCTTCCTCTTCCTTCAGAAATTCAACATCATCGTAAGCTGGCAACTCATTGAGCAGATCCCATGTTTCGTCTTCAGTATCATAAAGTGTTTCTATAGACTCGATAATATTATTTTCTGAAGAAATCGCAACAGATATTTTCAGGCCTGTCTCGAATGAAAGATCTTCAATCGTCTCCCAGTCAAGAGGATTGGCCATTGCTATCAACAGATTTTTTTCATTCAGCTCTAGTGGTAAGACTAATTTCTGCTCAGCTGTTGCCTTTGGCACCATAGCAAGCAGTTCCTTGCTTGGTGAGTAATCATTACAGTCGACCATTTGCAGCGAAAGCTGTTTCGTGAGTGATTCAGTAACCTGTATATCAGTTATATAACCCAGTTCGACGAGCACCTTACCCAGTTTTTTGCCCTTGCCTTTCTGTATAGTAAGGGCAGTTTCTAACTGATCGTCAGTTAACAGACCTTCTTCAATAAGTATTTCGCCGATTCTCTTTTTTGATATCATTATTCCCTTATGTTTCTGAAAAATGATTTAATTTCAAGGAGTTATAAATCATTAGTCATCTGTCATCTTATCGGCAGGAATTGATCTAATCTTTAGTAGCATATTTAGCGTAAGGAACAACAGAAAAAACAGAAAATAATGGCTTTCCTCATGAATCATGATCTGTATCGCATACACATTCCTGATGGTATTATCCTCATGAATAGTTTATAATTTCTGTTCGTCATCATCTGACAGATTGTTTCCCTCAGGATAAAGATTAGATCTGGTTCTGGCCTGTCCCATAATGATAGATTATTTTGTTGCAAAGGATGCATTAATATGAAACGTGAGGATTTAAGGAATATCGCGATAATAGCCCATGTTGATCATGGCAAGACAACACTGTTGGATGGAATGCTTAAACAGGCAGGCATTTTTCGGGACAATCAGAACGTCCAGGAAAGAGTGATGGATAATATCGATCTTGAGAGGGAAAAAGGCATTACGATCATGGCCAAGAATACAGCTATCGAATACAGTGGCGTAAAGATAAATATTATCGATACTCCCGGGCATGCAGACTTTGGAGGGGAAGTGGAGAGAATCATGAAGATGGTTGACGGGGTTCTGCTGCTCGTTGATTCTTCGGAGGGGCCATTGCCTCAAACAAGGTTTGTCCTGAAAAAGGCGCTTGAGCTTAACCTGCCGCCAATCCTTGTGATAAATAAAATTGACAGATCTGATGCAAGAGTTCAGGAAGTATTAAATGAAGTTTATGATCTGTTTATTGATCTTGATGCCACAGAAGATCAACTGGAATTCCCGGTTATATATACAAATGCCAAAACCGGAACCTCAAAACTTAATCTGGATGATGAATCATCAGACCTGAGACTTCTTTTTAAACTGATACTGGATACGGTGCCGCCGCCTGCCGGGGATGAAAAAGAAAGCCTGCAGTATCTTGTTACAAATATAGATTACAACGATTATGTGGGAAGAATTGCGATTGGCAGAATTTTTTCGGGCTCAGTCAGGGTTGGAGATCCGGTAGCCATGGTTAATAGTGAAAAGGATATGGTGAAAACTAAAATAACCTCTATGTATTTTTTTGAAGGTCTTGAAAGGGTTGAGGTCAAAGAAGCTATGGTTGGGGATATTGTGGCATTTTCTGGTATTGAGGGGATAAACATTGGAGATACAATAACAGATATTGAGAACCCGAAACCATTGCCGCGCATTAAAGTTGATGAGCCAACCATATCAATGGTCTTTTCTGTAAACACTTCACCTTTTGCGGGCAAGGACGGGAAATATGTAACGTCGCGGAACCTGAGGGAGAGACTCGAAAAAGAACTTCTTTACAATGTCTCCATAAAGGTAAATTTTGACACTGCAGACGCGTTCAGGGTAATGGGACGTGGAGAACTGCAGCTTGCGATACTTATAGAAATGATGAGACGGGAGGGATATGAACTTTCGGTATCGATGCCCGAAACGATCACAAAAAAGGTCAATGGTTCTCTTCATGAACCGATGGAACTGCTTGTCATAGATGTCCCTGATACATTTGTCGGGGTGGTTACTCAACAGGTTGGCATGAGAAAGGGCAGGATGCAGAAGATGCAGAATAACGGAAACGGGAGAGTCAGGACAGAGTTCCGAATTCCGTCAAGGGGATTGATCGGATTCAGGTCACAGTTCCTGACAGATACAAGAGGCACTGGACTTATGAATCATCTGTTTGACGGTTATGAACCGTGGCATGGTCCGATGTCAAAAAGGCAGACAGGTGCTCTGGTAGCTGACAGGCAGGGTAAGACAACCTCTTATGCTCTTTTTCATCTGCAGCCAAGAGGCACCCTCTTTGTTAATGAAAACATTGCAGTATATGAAGGTATGATCATAGGAGAGAACTCCAGGGAAAATGATCTGGATGTTAACGTTACCAAGGAGAAGAAATTAACTAATATGCGCGCTTCCGGCTCTGATGATGCACTGCAACTGGTCCCTCCAAGACTTTTAACTCTGGAGCAGTCAATAGAATTCATTAAAGAAGATGAATTTCTTGAAGTCACCCCGAAATCTATAAGGCTGAGAAAGAGAGTTCTTGAGGCTAATAAAAGGCCGAGATTGAAGAAGTAGCTATTGCCCCATCATCTTCTTGACTCCCGGGAAGGCGTCTATATTTGTGTGAGGGATAAAGAGGCCTGACACGTAATCATCCATAAACGAGCGTGAAACAGACAGCTCAATATAAGTCATCTTTTTTGAAATCTCTTCTGCTTCAGCACGCATTTTCTGCGAAAGGATACATAGGAAGGCTCCAATAATTGAAGTATTTCCCATGTATTCAAATTTATCTTTTGGCAGCTCGGGGAGCATGCCGAGGATAATAGCCTTTTCAACATCAAGAAATTTTCCGAAACCGCCTGCTATGTATACTTTGCTTACATCATCAAATGTAAGCCCGACTTCAGTTAACAGGGTAGTGAAACCTGCGTAAATAGCAGCCTTGGCCCTTATGAGATTTTCGATATCAGGTTCGGTTAAAACAATATCTCTTCCATTTCCGGAATAAATGACAAACTCCGGACTGTCTTCCCCATCTCTTACCCGGTCTGAAATTTCTTTTTGTAATTTCCCTTTTGGGTCGAGAATGCCGGCTATAAACATTTCTGCGATAGCGTCGATCATTCCTGAACCGCATATGCCGATCGGCTCTGATTCTTCACCGATTACCTTTATCTCCACTTCGCGCGTATCAGGGTTAATTGTTATACCTTCTATTGCACCGTCAGTTGCCCTCATGCCATGTTTTATGCCGCTTCCTTCAAAGCAGGGCCCTGCTGAGCATGCTGCTGCCATGAGCCATTCTGAATTGCCGATAACTATTTCACCGTTTGTGCCTATATCGATGAATATGCTTATTTCTTCCTTTTTATGCACTCTCGATGCGAGTATACCCGATACTATGTCACCTCCAACATAACTTGAAACACACGGAAACATATATACAGGCACACTTGGATGAACCTTTATTCCCAATTCGCCTGCATATGAAAGAGGGAACATATTTGCTGTTGGAATATAAGGCTCCTCCCGAATTGATGAAGGGTCCAGACCTAAAAATAAATGTGTCATGGTTGTATTACCCGCAATAACCATGCAATCGATAGAATCGATATTTATACTGTGGCTTTCCAAAAGCAGCAAAAGCAGTTGATTGATATCCGATATAACGGCCCTGTGTATATTATTCATCTCGTTATGCTCTGTTGCATTAACTATTCTCGTTATAACATCATCTCCAAATCTGATCTGAGAATTATAGGTAGAGGCTACATCCAAAAGAGTTCCGTCAGAAAGATCTACAAGATAAACAACGATCGTTGTAGTGCCGATGTCCACGGCAACACCGTACTGCGGAGTTTGCTGTTGGCCAGGGAAGATATTAATAATCTCATCACAGTTTTCGCTATGAATTGTACTGAGTGTTATCTCCCAGTTTTCTTTCCTGACTTTTTGAGCCAGGTTGAGAAGGAATCTGAAATGTACCCTTAAACAGCCCAGGCTAGT
>CAZVHL010000090.1:1489-5941 GCA_964626925.1 uncultured Nitrospiraceae bacterium | reverse complement strand
CGTGTCTCAGTTCCAGTGTGGCCGATCAACCTCTCAGTCCGGCTACCCGTCTTAGCCTTGGTGAGCCGTTACCTCACCAACAAGCTGATAGGCCGCAGGCCCCTCCTCTGGTACCATGATTGCTCACAGCTTTTATCCCTGGGCATTTCACCCTGGAATCATATTCGGTATTGAGCCCGATTTCTCGGGAGTATCCCAATCCTGAGGGCAGGTTACCTACGTGTTACTCACCCGTTCGCCACTAGGTAACAAGGTGCTTCACGCCGAAGCGATCAGCTCCAAGTACCCCGTTCGACTTGCATGTGTTAGGCGCGCCGCCAGCGTTCGTTCTGAGCCAGAATCAAACTCTCAAATTTTAAAAATTGACTTGCGGGCCTACTTTTTAAGTTCTCAAAGATCAGTTGATACTCAATGGTAAGATATGAATTTTACAGCGCTATTTCGATAGTATAGAATATAGCTACTTGATAATGTCATCTACCACTACAGCATGATATTATTACCACAATTATTACATTCAGTCAAAACCTCAAATTCACCGGATATCATATATTTACACTGATTAACCCCACATAAGGCTGAATTTCTCCAATTTACTCATATTCGCATAATTTATCGTTAAAATACTTATTTAAATTGATAATGGCAATAATACTATTCACTCGACTGTTTTTATTCCTTAATCAATCATCCGAATATCGAATCAGCAAAAATGACAAAATAATCCCTACTACAGTTAGAAGCTCCCAATAAATAAGAATAATTCTGATCAATAAGCATTCTTGACACAATGTGATACATGTTGCTATAGTAATAGCACTCTCCTTATACGAGTGCTAAAAAGGCCAAATATGTTAGATGAAAGACGAAAAAAAATTCTGTGGGCAATTACGCAGAGTCACATTGATCTCAATACCCCTATAGGGTCTTCTCTCATCACAAAGAGGTATCCAATAGGACTGTCCCCGGCTACAGTGAGAAATATAATGGCCAGTTTAGAAGAAATGGGATATATAAAACAGCCTCATACGTCTGCTGGAAGAATCCCCACAGCAAAAGGATTTAAATTTTATGTTAATACATTATTGGAAGAGCAAGAATTGACTTGTAGTGAAAAACGATTTATCGACATGTCCAGTAAATTGCAAATAAAGGAAAACAGCACCATTTTTCAGGAAGCTACAAACGCGCTTTCCATTCTGTCTCACTATATGTCTGTTGCCTTGCCGCCAAAAATTGAGGACATGATCTTAAAGCATATTAAATTCATTAAATATGACAGAAAAAAAATCCTGTCTGTTTTTATGTCCGAAGATGGAATGGTAAAAAATACTTTTATTGAACTATATGAGTCTTGCTCGCAACGTCATCTTGATAAACTGGCCAATTATCTGAATACAAAGTTTGTCGGGTTAGGAATAATCGAAATAAGAAAACAGATAGTTGCTCAACTCAATAAAGAAAAAGAAACTTATGATAAATTCAGAAAACAGATACTCCATCTATTTCAGGAAACGATCACGTTCGATCATGCTGGTTTAACATTTCATGGTCTTTCAGGAACCTCTTTTTTGCCTGATTTTGTCAATATTAATCAGGTCAAACAGATCTTGAGAACTATAGAAGAAAATAAATTTGTGCTAAAATTGCTCAACCAGATCAGTAGCTCGCAAGGGGTTCAGGTCTTCGTTGGAATGGAAAGCGTAACACCAGCCATGAAAGAGTTGAGTATGGTTGTTTCCACCTACAGTGATAGAAATAATTCTATAGGAGCCATCGGTATAATAGGCCCTACGAGAATGAACTATAAGAGACTGATTCCTATAGTTGATCATACCGCAAAAACTCTAACTCAAATCTTGTCAATAAGTTAAGGGAGAGATATATAAATGAATGATGAGCAAGCAAGAGAGGAACCTCAAGAAACAGACAAGGAAGAAGAACGTGAACTTAATGCTGAAGAAGAATCCTCTGAAGAATCAGAAAACGATGAGTTTAATGCATCCTTAGAAGAAGCAAATGATAAATATCTGAGACTTTATGCGGATTTCGAAAATTATAAAAAAATTACGGCAAGAAACAAGGAAGAGCTACTTAAATATGCCAATGAAGATTTAATAACTGAAATACTTACTGTAATCGATCATCTCGAACTTGCACTGCAGCATTCTACAGAAGGTGATGCATCAAACGCTTTGGCAGAAGGTGTCAATTTAACTTTAAAGGAACTTAGAAACATACTTGAAAAGCATGGCTTAATTTCTATAGATGCATTAGGGAAACCTTTCGATCCTTCTTTACATCATGCAATATCTCAGGTCGAGGCAGAAGGTACAGATGACAATACGGTTGCTAAAGAGTTCAGGAAAGGTTACATGTTAAAAGGCAGAGTATTGAGGGCAGCCTTAGTAGGCGTCTCCAAGAAGCAAACTGAATCAGGGGACAAAGAATCGGACAGTGATGAAGAAAATGCTGTAACAGCAGACAAAAAAAAGAAAACTTAATATAAAAGAGTTTAAACAGGAGGAACATATTCATGGGAAGAGTAATCGGTATTGATTTAGGGACTACAAATTCAGTTGTATCAGTCATGGAGGGCGGTGAACCTACAGTTATAGCAAATCAGGAGGGAACGAGAACTACCCCTTCAATAGTTGCCTTTACGGATAAAGGAGAGAGACTGATTGGACAGGTTGCCAAGAGACAGGCGATAACAAATCCGGAAAATACAATTTTCTCTATTAAAAGGCTTATGGGCAGAAAGTCTGATTCCCGTGAAGCTGAGGAGGCTAAGAAAAAACTTCCTTATAAAATAGTGCGCGCTTCAAACGGAGACGCACATGTTGAGGCACATGGCAAGCCTTATTCTCCACCCGAAATTTCGGCCATGATACTGCAGAAGCTAAAACAGGCTGCTGAAGATTACCTCGGTGAACCTGTCACTGATGCAGTTATTACGGTGCCGGCATATTTTGACGACAGCCAGCGTCAGGCAACGAAGGATTCGGGCAAAATCGCCGGATTAAATGTGTTAAGAATTATAAATGAGCCTACTGCAGCTGCTCTGTCATATGGAATGGACAAGAAAAAAGAAGAGAAAATCGCTGTATACGATCTCGGTGGCGGCACGTTTGATGTTTCGATTCTCGAAATTGGCGAGGGGGTTGTGGAGGTTAAATCTACTAATGGCGACACATTTCTCGGAGGTGATGATTTTGATCTGAAAATTATGGATTGGCTGGTCGATGAGTTCAAAAAAGACGCAGGGATAGATCTCCGAAACGACAATATGGCCCTTCAGAGGCTCAAAGAGTCGTCTGAGAAAGCAAAAATAGAATTGTCATCTGCCATGGAAACCGAAATCAACCTGCCTTTCATTACAGCTGATGCAAGTGGCCCTAAACACCTGGTCAAGAAGCTGTCCCGTGCCAAATTTGAACAGCTTGTTGACGACCTTATTCAAAGAACGATTGAGCCATGCAAGCTTGCTCTTGCTGACTCAGGGTTGAGCACATCTGACATTCATGAAGTTATATTAGTGGGTGGACAGACACGTACCCCAAAAGTTCAAGAGGCAGTTAAAGATTTTTTCAAGAAAGAACCTTCAAAGGGTGTTAACCCTGATGAAGTTGTTGCGAATGGTGCTGCAATTCAGGCTGGAGTATTAAAAGGAGACGTTAAAGATGTTCTGCTGCTTGATGTAACACCACTGTCCCTTGGAATAGAAACACTTGGAGGTATCTTTACCAAGCTTATCGAAAAAAATACAACTATTCCGTCTAAAAAAAGTCAGATATTTTCGACTGCCGCTGATAGCCAGCCTGCTGTCACAATTAAAATCTGTCAGGGCGAAAGGGAAATGGCTAATGACAACAAACTGCTCGGTAATTTCGAATTAGTTGGAATACCGCCGGCACCGCGAGGTGTGCCACAGATTGAAGTAACATTTGATATCGACGCTAATGGTATTCTTCATGTGTCCGCTAAAGACAAGGGGACAGGCAAAGAGCAGTCGATCAGAATCACTGCATCAAGCGGCCTTTCTGAAGAAGAAATCAGCAAGATGACAACAGAGGCAGAATCGCATGCTTCGGAAGACACGAAAAGACGTCAGTTAGCAGAAGCAAAAAATGAAGCGGATACACTTGTCTATTCTGTAGAAAAATCCTTAAAAGACTATGGTGACAAAGTTACTGAAGACGAAAAACAGAAAATCAACAGCGCACTCGAAAAATGCAAGAGTTTAAAAGACACCTCTACTGAACCTGATGAACTCAAGAAAGCAATCGAAGAATTAACTACAGCGTCTCATAAAATTGCCGAAGAGATGTATAAATCAGGAGCTGACGGAGCACAGCAGCAGGCTGGTGCTGAGACACCCGGAGCAGAAGAAGCTCAGAAGGAAAAAGAGGACGTAGTTGAAGCAGAATTCGAAGAAGCTGATCAGGAAAA
>CAZVHL010000090.1:0-1389 GCA_964626925.1 uncultured Nitrospiraceae bacterium | reverse complement strand
GACAGAAATCCGGGAGATCAGGCAGCCGAAGACAAATTCAAGGAAATTAACGAGGCCTACGCATGCCTGAGTAATCCCGAAAAAAAATCCAATTATGATAATTTCGGTACAGCAGAAGGTGTAGGTGCTGGTTTTGGTGCCGGGGGGTTCGGTGATTTTGCATCAAATTTCGGAGACATTTTCGGAGACATGTTCGGGGATATTTTCGGCAACTCCACAGGAAGAAGGGGAACTCGTCCGAGAAAAGGACAGGACCTGCGATATGATCTCGAGATTAATTTAAAAGACGCGGTTTTTGGGATAGAGAAAAAAATCAAAATTCCAAGATGGGAAAACTGTTCTATTTGCAAGGGAACCGGTTCGAAACCGGGTAAGAGCCCCGTTGTCTGTCAGACATGTCGCGGTACCGGGCAGACCAAACTTCAGCAGGGATTTTTTACAATAGCAAGAACATGCGGAAACTGCGGCGGTGAAGGCAAAATAGTTACTGACCCATGTAGTGACTGCAGGGGACAGGGTAAAGTCCAGAGAAGGCGGACCGTTTCCCTGAAAATTCCGGCAGGAGTCGATAGCGGGATACGGCTCAGAGTGACTGGAGAAGGAGAGCCCGGAAGTCATGGCGGCCCTCCAGGCGACCTGTATGTAATACTGGATGTTACCCCACATCCATTCTTTAAAAGAAAAGATAATGACCTTCTTTGCGAAGTTCCAATCTCTTTTGTACAGGCAACACTCGGAGGTGAAGTGGAAGTTCCAACATTAAATGGAAGCGAACATATACGAATTCCTGCAGGAACATCTTCGGGAAAGGTTTTTTACTTGAGAGGTAAAGGAGTTCCAAATATCGGAGGGTTCGGTAAAGGAGACCAGTTTGTATCGGTATTTGTGGATGTTCCCAAGAAGCTGACCACCCGGCAAAAAGAGCTCCTGAATGAATTTGCCGAGATAAGTGGTGAAGATATATCAAAAGGTTTCATGGATAAGATAAAAGACATATTCCATAATCACCACAAAGAAGCACAATAAACTTTTTTTGTAGAGATAGCGGAGACCCTACCCCTACAATTTGAACATAACATTATTATGATCCGCTTATTTATCCCTCCTGAATCAATATCTTCAAATACTATTACCATAGTCAACGATCAATCTCGCTACCTCTCTCTCGTTTTAAGAGTCCAGCCTGCTGATAAAATAACCATCCTTGACGGCCAGGGATACAAGTACGACTGCATATTAGTAACAGTACATAAAAAAGAAGTTGTAGCCAAAATCTTGAGCAAAGCCCCCTACTCTGTCGAATCACCCGTTTCAATCATACTTGCACAGGGTCTGCCAAAAGCAGACAAAATGAATCTGATTATTCAAAAATCCACTGAACTTGGGGTA
>CAZVHL010000089.1:2924-5965 GCA_964626925.1 uncultured Nitrospiraceae bacterium | reverse complement strand
AAGATATTAACTGTTAATTATGGACCACCTGCAATTTTATAATTTAAAGGAACATCCTTTTTCAAATTCAATTGATATCCGTTTTTTCTTCGAAACTGAGCAGCATGCTCAGGCATTGCTTCGATTGAAATACGCTGTTGATACAAAAAAAGGCCTGGCCGTTGTCGTGGGGGATGTAGGGACTGGAAAAACGACTCTTGCAAGAAGAATGTTAAATGAACTTGATGAAGACAAATATGAGGCTGCACTGCTTGTTGTTATCCATACGTCAGTAACAGCAGACTGGTTAATGAAGAAAATCGCGATGCAGTTGGGGATTACAGATGTGCAGGAAAACAAACTGGGAATTTTGAGTCAACTCTATAAGAAATTTGTTGAAATTAATGAGTCAGGCAGGAAGATCATTGTGCTGATGGACGAAGCGCAAATGCTGGCATCAAGAGAGATCATGGAAGAATTTCGCGGACTTCTTAATATGGAGGGATCCGACGGTAAACTCATAACACTCGTGTTCTTCGGCCTTCCCGATCTTGAAGATGCGCTTGCTCTTGACGAACCACTACAGCAGAGAGTGGCGGTAAAGTATAAACTGCAAGGCTTTGATGAAAATATGACGAAAGAATATATAAGACACAGACTCAAGATTGCTGGCTGCGAGGAAGAAATTTTTGAATCAGATGCAGTCACAGCTATTCATCGTTATTCGAACGGTATTCCCCGTTTAATAAACACGGTATGCGACAATGCAATGTTTGAAGGGTTTTTAATTAAACAAAAACCGCTCAGCAAGGACATTGTTGATCAGGTTGCAAACAATCTCAATCTAAAGCCTGCGTAAGGTCTGCCGTTTTTTTGATACCTGCTTTGCTGGGTGAATAATATAGGTTAGAATGGATTTCTGTTATTAAGCACTCTCGATTATAACACCGCATTCTTCGCATCTGTATCGGGAGATTTCTGTTTCTGTTTCGATAATTTCCTCAAAGTCAAACCATTTCGCTCCATGTATGTCAAAACATTCAGGGCAATAACTGTCTGTAAGGTCATCAGCTGTGATCGTTAAATGGCAATGCGTGCATCTCAACCTGTTTTTCTTGTCTGGTAAGAGGATAAGGTTGATGTGTTTACAGCGAGTCATTTAACTTTCTGAAGGTGTTTGAAAATCGAATTCGCCGAGGACTGGATTTTTCACAATTTTTTTCAGCTTTACCGAAAAAGTAAACTCACCGGCAGAAATGGTTATTACTGAGGGATACCAGAATCCGTCAGTTTCCACAGGAGCGCTATATGATAGTTGTATGATTTTGTCCATAACCTTGATCTGTTGTTTTACAGGCAGTAGAGTCTTACGGTCCAGATGGAGCTGTTTATTATCAGTTCTGATGATAAATTCATCTTTATCAGCGTATATCAATCCGTCCTTGAGAATATCCCACCAGATGATCGCATTATAAAATTCTCTTGCCAGCTGTTTGAGCCTGTCACTGCTCTTTCCGGCAAGGACATATACCATATCATCTTTGATCACTATATCTTTGACCAGCATGCCGAACTTGTACATTCTCATATGTACCCAGCCGGGCTTTTTTACTAAAACAGATGCATTTATGAAGTCATAGGGTTCATGGTTTTTTTCTATGCTGATATCTGTGATCGCTTTAAGCATATCGATGTCATTGTCGATTTTTAGAGAAATATCTTCAGGGGAAAGACCTTCATAAACCGGGGGGGCTTTGAGTTCCTGCCTTGAGGTGCAGGCAATAACCATAAGGAGCAGACTAAAACAAAAGTATCTCGATAGCTTCTTCAACGTTTTTCACTCCTGTTATATCTATATCCTGAACTTCACTGATACTGGCATTGCTGGCAGGTACAATCCCTTTTTTGAATCCGAGCTTGGCAGCTTCTTTAATCCTGACTTCTGACTGGCTTATTGCTCTTAATTCTCCGGATAACCCAATCTCACCGAAGGTAAAGACGCCTGTATCTACTGGTTGATTTCTGAAGGATGACACTATAGCTGCTACTATGCCCATGTCGATTGCCGGCTCATTAATCTTTAATCCACCAACAACATTAACATAAATATCCATGCTCCCTAGCTGCATACCAAGACGTTTCTCGATTACAGCCACGAGCATATTAATCCTGTTGTAATCAACACCGATCGCAGTTCTCCTTGAGACACCAAAACTTGAAGCACTGGCAAGTGCCTGTATTTCCACAAGCAAAGGCCTTGTGCCTTCAAGGCTGACCGTTACAACTGAACCCGGGACATTTACTGGCCTTTCGGACAAAAAAAGCTGTGAAGGATTATCAACTTCCTTAAGCCCTGTGCTGGTCATTTCGAACACACCGATTTCGTTTGTAGAACCAAAGCGGTTTTTCACAGCCCTGAGAATCCTGAATGGATTGCCTTTGTCTCCTTCAAAATAAAGCACAGTGTCAACGATATGTTCGAGGACTTTGGGACCTGCTATTGCCCCGTCTTTTGTAACATGCCCGATTAGGAACAGAGGGACATTATGCTTTTTTGCATAGAACATAAGTTTTGTTGCACACTCCCTGATCTGTCCTACGGAACCGGGCGTTGATGGGAGCTCGAGTGAAAAAATCGTCTGAATAGAGTCAATGACAATAATCCGGGGTTTAATTTCCCGGGCAACATCGAGAATGCCTTCAAGTGATGTCTCGGGCAGGAGTATTATATTATCGGAAGTTATATTTAACCGTTCGGCCCTTATCTTCACCTGTTCATTCGACTCTTCTCCTGATACGTAAAGAACAGTGCCAAGTTCTGATAGACCTTTAAGCGATTGCATAATGACAGTAGATTTCCCGATGCCCGGATCTCCGCCTATAAGTACAACCGAACCCATAACCACTCCACCACCGAGAGTTCTGTCGAGTTCAGCTATGCCGGTAGAATGCCTGTTGCCCTTTGAGTAGGAAACTTGACCGAGAGTGATGGGCTCTGCAGTCTTTTGAGTTTTTAATTTTGTAACACGCTCTTCTTCAATAAAGCTGTTCCACTCATTGCA
>CAZVHL010000089.1:0-2824 GCA_964626925.1 uncultured Nitrospiraceae bacterium | reverse complement strand
GAGTTTTTAATTTTGTAACACGCTCTTCTTCAATAAAGCTGTTCCACTCATTGCAGCCCGGACATTTTCCGAGCCACTTGGGGCTTGAATGTCCGCAACTCTGACATTGATAGAGGATTTTAGTTCGGGGCATGCGCTATTTTAACAGCTTGCCAGAGAAAAGGGCACAAAGTTTGTTCTCTCATTTAGTAACTACACCCCTTTGCATCTTTGTCCCCACCTGCCTGACGCCTGCCTGCCGGTAGGCAGGGCAGTCAGGTGTGCCTTTGCCACTGTCTTCACACAATTTGACTTTGAAAGCAGGAAACTGTTATTTTTTTAGATTAATTCTTTTATTTTTCATCCGGCGGTGTAGCTCAGTCGGTCAGAGCACGCGGCTCATATCCGCGTTGTCGCTGGTTCGAGTCCAGCCACCGCCACCAATTTTTTTGATATCTCCACTTGCATCTGCTCCACTTCAAATTTGGCCATCAGTTTACTTACTGTGGATGGTAGTACAAATTCTGTTGATTTTGAAGTTAGCAGAATTATAGTACCTAAAACTCCTACACCCATTTGTGTTATTACACTCATTAGTAAGTGAATAAACCCAGGGAGGAAACTTAAATTCTGTTCCAATCTCCTTAACGCATTGGAAATTAAGAATAATTAAATTAAAAAAATGAGCAAGCATTTTGCTTGTGTATCTATATGACTATTAACTTCATAATGACTAAAAACAAAATACTCACCCTCTCTTGTATTGCTGCCCTATTATTTGGATTAGTGGATGCTGTAGTAGATTATTATGCTCATTCCGATGAATCATTTGTCTATATACTTTTATATGATATAGAAAAATATTACTTCAGACTGCTTGTGGCAGCAGCTTTCATGGTATTCGGCTTATTTTTGTCCAAAATGTTTACTGCTAAAGAGCGTACCCTGTCCCTATTGAAAGAAAATGAATATAAATATCAAACAATGCTTGAATCTATTGACGATTCGATATACGTCGTTGATACAAACTACAATTATTGTTACATCAACAGTCTCCACTTACATCGGTTAGGTCAGACAGAAGAAATAATTGGTAAGGGATACGGGGAGTTCCATTCAAGTGAAGAAACTAAGCTTTTCATAGAGAAGATGAATAAGGCAGTTAATACAGGAAAGAGTGCTACTTACACACATAAAAGCTTCAGAGAAGGCAGATACTTTATGCAGACATATAGCCCATTCAGTAATGAAAGTGGAGAGATTACAAAAGTTACAATTACTTCAAAAGAAGTAACTAAAATCAAAAAAATGGAAGAGCTAATGAAAAAAGCGTCAATGACTGATGAAATGACCGGTCTACATAATAGGCGGGGATTTTTTGCTTTAGCCGAACACAATTTTAAAATGATAAAACGTTCAAATAATAGAAGTTATCTGCTCTATGTTGATATGGATAATTTAAAAAAGATTAATGACCATTATGGGCATAATGAAGGAGATGCTGCCATTGTTACTGCCTCTAACATCTTGAAAGCAACTTACAGGGATACGGACATTATCGCCCGCGTTGGCGGCGATGAGTTCATCATTTTTCCAGTTGAAACATCTGAAGCCAGTTATGAGTCAATAGTTTCTCGATTACAGAGAAACCTTGATATTTATAATACCTCAAGTAACCTTGACTATGAATTATCCTTGAGTGTAGGTATAGCACTAATTAATACAGAATCTTTATGCAATATTGATGAGTTGATTGCTCAAGCAGACAAGTTAATGTATGAAAGCAAGTTAAATAAAAAACAGAATCATAGTTCAGTGTACTCATAGAGATTTAGCTTTAACCATTCCTTTATCGATAAGCCAAGAATTATCAACAGATTAATGAGGGTAAATGAATAGTTCTTTTAAAACAAGATCTATTTGATGGAGAGTCATCCAGCCCTTCTCAAACAGGATTTCGCCAATGAGCTTTCGTGGCCTGAGTCTTGAGTATGGGTCATTAGCAAATTGTTCTAAAAGGGCTTCCTGTAATTGTTCTCTTGTTATAAACTCCTGATCTATTGCAACTTGACCAAACCGAACAGCATATTTCTCATCAGAGTTCATATCATAAATATCATTCATTTCTTACCCTTTCTCCGAGCAGATAACATTCTCCTTTAATTATCGGCTTAATTCTTATTTACCTTAAAAAGTCAGTGAGCTAGTCAGGTGCAAAGTGGCAAAGGCACAAAGGCACAAAGAATTACAGAAAGATAAAAAAGCTTTTTGCCCTTTTGTTCACTTTGTGCCTTTGCGCCTACCGGAGTAGTTATTAAATTGTCAAAATAAAAAAAGTATGGTAACAATATACATATCATCACAAACTGTTAACAAACATCGTGCAATAAATAATGGAGGTTTATAATGGGGAGAGCACTCTGTGTCTTAATACTGTTATGTTATTCATCAGTTGCGATAGCTGCAGAAAGGGCGGGAGAAGACCTTTTTAAGGGGAAATGCGGTAAATGTCATTCCATTGAACGCGCATTAAGTAAAACCAAGAACCTAAAGGCATGGCAAAGAACAACTACAAGGATGTCCAGGTATATGGAACAGGCCGGAGATGAGATCACCGGGAAAGAAGCAGATGAGATCGCAGTATACCTGGCTGATCGTGGAAAGGTAAAAGAACCGGTTGTTGTGGAAAAAGATGTTAAAAAGAAAATTGAGCAGATAGTGGATATTGAGAAACATGAAATATTTGATTTCAAGAAAGTGGGGGTAGAGCAATTCATCGATCCTGAAGTATGCGAAGCATGTCATCCTGACCAGTTTGCGCAGTGGAACGGTTCGATGCACAGCA
>CAZVHL010000088.1:3758-6046 GCA_964626925.1 uncultured Nitrospiraceae bacterium | reverse complement strand
TTATATTCAAGTAGCCTGAAAATGAGAGGGGTTGTTATATAGTAAGGGATGTTGGCAATGACTTTAAATTTTCCTCTGATAGATTCATAAGGAAATTTCAGGGCGTCAGCCGTTATAATGTCGATATTTGATTTTTGATGAACGTTCTCTTTGAGTCTATTGATCAACTTTTTGTCATACTCGATCGCGATGACTTTTTTTACACGATCCGCCATGATGTTTGTTAATGTTCCCAGCCCGGGCCCTATTTCTATAACAGTGTCGTTGATAGTTACATCACTGCAGTTTAATATTTTATTGAGCATGTTCTTGTCAAATAGAAAATGCTGCCCTAATCGTTTTCTCATTATTTGTCTCGTTTTCTCTGTGCCTTTGTTACTTTGTGCCTATCATATAACTTCTTTTATATCACCTGTACAGGTAAAAATAATAAAGGCGCTGACATCCTGAGTATTAAACAGCATACGGACCGCTTCTTTATACACATTAAGCTGCAAGGCATAACATTTTAAATAATATTCAATTTCTTTGTCCTGTATCGGAAATGTCTTGTAATCGTAAATTTTGTATGAATTGTTATCTTTAATGATCCTGTCTATTCGTCCTGAATAAATTTTTTCTTCGGTTTTTAAGACAAACGGAAGTTCAGCATGGGCTTCTGCTCTCGGCATTATAATGTCCTGCCATATTCCGGTATCCTGCAGAGTTGATATCTGATGTTCTATGACAATGAGTTTATCCATTATTTCACTCTGCTGAAGTCCTTTTGAGGCCAGCATATGTGAAGCCCTGTCACGTATGTTGTCCGGGTCTATATTACGCTTTGATATGCCCTCGAAAATTCTGTGCAGGATATCACCCAGGATAAGCCAGTCCTTGCCATGCATTCTATGAATGTCTGCAGTCTCTGTTACTCCTTGCCAGGCGGACTGTTTTTTCAGAGTATATGGAGTAGCCTGAATACGCTTCAGTGCAGGTCTGGATGCAGGCCTGTGATCCATATGTTTTGAATGCATCTTTATGCTTTCTTCATTTAATACAAATAAGCCGGGAATCTCATCTTCCATGCTGAAATCGGTCTCCGTTGTCTTGATATCCAAACCGTATTTTAATAAACCCATAAAACTGTTTGGTCTGCTGTCCCACCTGCCAAAAAGAAATAATGCTTCTTCCGCCCTTGTAACAGCTACATAAAAAAGCCGTTTCTGTTCTTCTTCTTCCTTTGCCTTATGAAGCAGAAAGTCCGCATCCTCTTTTCGCATAGATGGCTCCGGTACTGACTTAAAAAAGAACTGTCCATGTTTTTCGTATATTAGATGATCGCCTGTTGAGTGATAAAAAGTCTCTTCAAGTCCGGGTAACAGCACAACCGGGAACTCCAGTCCTTTTGCTGCATGTATCGTCATTATCTTTACAGCATCCATGCCTTCTGTGTTTACATTTGCTTTCGGTTCTTCGCTTCTTCCGCATGTTCTTTCGAGAAAATCCCTTATCTTAATTAAGGTTTTACCCTGTGCCTCGAGATTTTCTATGATTAGAATGAACTTTTTGATATTTGCTCTGCGTTGAGGTTCGTAATAGTATGTCCATGCCCTGGTGCTGACAAGAATATGTTCGATCAGCTCAGCAATCGTCATAGATCGAAGTTTTATTAGCCATTCAGATAGCAATGCAACTGCCTGCTTAACCTGATTTTTATCAGAACGCATTGACGTCAGCTTCTGATACAGGCTTCCACCGGCACTGCCTGCTATCTCAAGCACAATATTCTCGTCAAACTGAAACAGAGGACTTTTCAGCAGAATATACAGGCTGTAATCATCTCCCGGATTAGACAGAAAAAACATGAGAGCCCTGAGAACTGCTACCTCAGGTTCCTGGTAAAAGCCGATGCCTTTGACAGCAACAAATGGTATTCGATGCTTTCTTAATGCCTCTTCGTATATTTTCAGATGAGTCCTCTTTCTCAGGAGAATCGCGATGTCAGCATATTTGCATGGTCTCTGTTGAGTATCACCCTTTACAGTTATCTGGAAACTGTTCAACAGGCTTTTTATTCTCCGGGCAAGTATTTCGGCCTCCTGCTTTTTTGCATCACCTGTATTGTTCGCAGTATTGTCAAGCATTATCAGCTCAACACGTCCGGGATCACCGTCTCTATAAGCACTAAATTCACCGTATCTTGTAATCCAGGGCGGACTATTCTGTTCAGGCCGCATTATTTTAGAGAAAAGATGATTTGTGAAATCCAGAATCGCGGGACGGCTTCTGAAATTTTCTTTTACTTC
>CAZVHL010000088.1:0-3658 GCA_964626925.1 uncultured Nitrospiraceae bacterium | reverse complement strand
AATTCATCTACAAGAATATGATCTGTTTTTTCATCAAAGGCATACAGGATGTTTGCCCATTCCGGGTTTGTGGTGAGCATTTTATAAGCAAGATATTCGAGGTCGCTGAAATCAAGAGTTCCATGATGCATTTTCCTGCTCGTATACTTTTCCATACAGGTACTGAAAATTTCTCGTATGCTTTCCGCTTTATTAATATGTACAGTTGCTCTCCTGTCTTTCCAGTACTGAAACATTTTAAATGCCCAGTCCTGATAGGCCGGGATATCTTTCAGTGCTGGCACCGCTTTTTTCCGGGGCGACTTTTTATCGGTAAGGAATAACTTTTCGATTAATGAAGCATTGACAGTACTGTCTTTTCTGAAATAATCGTCATAGCCATCAATAATAGTGTCTACGGATGGCCAGGACTTGAGTTCCTCTATAAAAGATTCTGAAATTTCAGAAATGTGAGAAGGAGTAACCGCTTCCAGTGAAAAAGGGTTTTTAAGAAAGAGATAGTCTACAGTATTTCTGAGGTAATGAAGTCCTCTGAAGCCTTTTTCGCTAAGAGTTTCAAGGAGCAGGTCATGCCCCTTGAAACCTTTGCCTGCATCGAGAAGCACCTGGTAAAGCATTTCTTCCCAGGACATGGCAGAGTCTATTGCGTCTTCGACTCGATAATTGGGATCAATGGAGGCTTCGAATGAAAAACGGCGAAGCAGAGTTCCGCAAAAAGAATGTATAGTTGATACTCTCATCAAAGGCATCTTGTTCAACAGGATACTGAACAGTTTCGGATCTTCTGTTTTGAGTATTTTCAAGATTCTTTTTTTCATCTCTGCTGCAGCCTTGTCAGTGAAGGTAATAGATAAAATCCTTTCCACCTCAATGCCGCTCTGGAGCAGTGCGATGTAGCGTCTGGCAAGTTTTTCTGTCTTGCCTGAGCCTGCAGGGGCAGAGATCATGATGCTTTTATTAGTGTCACAATAGATATTCATATTAAATCAACTTTATCATCCTGCCCCTTGGCACATCGGGCTGTGACTGCAGTACCTGCACTCTGCAGCCTTGAAAGGTTCAGGCGGAAAATGCCCTTTTCTTATATTATTCACAAGCCCTTCTGCTGTTATAAAAGCTTTATTGATATATTCATTCATGCTGTCTTTTTTGGGATACCAGAAAATCTTGCCTTCTTTTAAAGAGTAGTAGCCTAATTTATCTACTGGTTCCGGAAAATTTTCTTGCCACATCAAGGCATACAGCGGCATCTGAAGGCTGTCAGCATCAACGGCACCTGTTTTGTAATCCAGTAGCACAACGGTATCTTTATTGTCATTGTCTGTGATCTGTAATCTGTGATCTGTAATCTTTTTATCAATCCTGTCAATTTTTCCTTTGAGTTTAAGACCGTCAACTTCAGCAGTCAGCTTTTTTTCTACCATCATCGGGCGATAGCCCTGCATCCTGAGATTGCTTTCCTGTTCCTTTATTTTCGGGAAGAGCTTTTGGAATATCTTTCTTGCTACTTTTCCCCAGAAATCATCAATCGGAAATTGCTTGAGACTTGTATCAAGACACTGAAAAAGCCTGTTTTCAATAGCAGTTATTTCCAGATCATTTTCTTTGAAGAGTTGCTCCATTACTCTATGGGCAAGGCTTCCCCACAGTCTTGCCTCAATTTCGAACTGAGGCGGTTCAGCAGTCTCGATCTGCAGAACCTTTTCGATATAAAAACGCATCGGGCATTTTCTGTAAAAATCTATATCTGTTACATTAAAATATCCAGCTGATGTTTTTTGTATAAAATTAAATGCCGTATTGTTAAACCGCATTTTATTACTCCAGAGGATTATTGACGCACTATCATGGCCTGCTATAGAACCTTCCCTGACACAGACCTCCTCTTCCGAAAATATGTCCCACTCAACAGGACGCAAAATCTGATCCCAGTCAAGAAAGGGCGAGGGCAGGAATATTTTGTCTCCTTCTGCTGTGGGACAGGAGAAACAGGGGGTGCTTTCCGAAATATTAAGAAGTCGGTGGAAATATTTGTGCTGCCTCGAAAGATAGTATTCAAGATACGGGATGCCAAGTTCTTTTTTTACCTTTTCCGGCAGTATGGGATCAATGGCTGGTCTGGACGGGAAATCTCCCTCGATCATTCCTCCGCAGAAAAGCTCTTCTGTTTCCAGAATTGATGCCTGATCAAAAGAGACAACCCTGACTCCATTCGGGTGTGAATCTGATACAGTTAGATTTTCAAGGAGAAATCTAATGTAGTATCCGGGAGCTACAGTACTGTTTGCCGCAGGTTCATAAATACCGGCAAAACGTCGCAGCATAGCAAGCTGCCTGTTAATCTGGCTTCCTGTTTGAGTGGTTATGCTGTCATCAAAACTTTCGAGTGCATCAAAAAAACCGAGACCGTTAAGTGCATTCTCAAAGGCATCAATAAAGGCAGCAATATTTTGCGCATGATTTATATTCTCGATAATCTCTATTACTTTTTTTACGCCCAGCTGAAATTCTGATAAATGCTGTCTGTCAGAATCAGAAATATTGCCTGATTCATTCACTATCGTTTTTTCTATGGCAAGCCATGATTCCTTTCCCTTGATAATGCCTGCACTGTATGAAAGACTGACCGCCTGCTCTTTCGTCCGTGAAGGTATCTCAGGAAACAGGGGAGATGTAAGCACAGAAAGAAAATCACTTCTGGGATAGTCTTCATCAATGCAGGTCAACAGTTCATTAATAGCGATTAACGGTTTTGTTGCTGAGAGTGTTTGCTCTCCTGCATTTACGGGAATGCCGTGTCTTTTAAAGACCCGCTTTACCATTGGCAGATACTTTGAAAGCACAGGGCATGATACAGTTATGTCCCACGGCATCTTATTGTCAAGCAGCAGTTTCTTGACGTTTTTTGCAATGCCGTCTACTTCATCTTCTATTGAAGGATAAGCATAATATCCGCTTGTCTTTCTTTTTGCAACTGCCTTGAGTTTAGTCACGATAAGTTGTGTATCATTGATACGTTTGTTTGCAAGAGCGGTATTTTCTTCAGCAAGGATCAGGACGCTCTGAGATTTGTTTATTATCGCCCTGATAATCTGCATTTCAAGCGGAGTGGGATCAAAGAACCCGTCAATTACTATTATGGAAGGGGAAAGATGTTCGTTGATCATAGTAACGGAATCCTTCAGCATGCTTTCTGTATCAATCAGCTTTTTAGCATGCATCAGATCTTCATAAGCCTTAAGAATATTCAATGCATTTATTGCCCGGTCTTTTGCTTTGTCTTCAACGATCAACTTATCCAGTTTATTCATGATTTCAGTCAGGCTGTTGTCCAGCATGTAATGCTTTATTTTGTTATGCAGACCGGACAGCAGGCGGGCATACCCGAGATTTTGCTCCTTGAGCAGATTTAGCAGGATTAGTGTTCTAATCTCATCGGATATTACCTCATATTTTCCATGCGTCTCATACAGGTCTGAGCCGAGCTGTTTTATCGTGGCAGAATGAAAAGGAATGTAGGATGATCTGTTGCTTTGCCCTGTAATATAGGAATAGAAAAGTCTCTTTATTGATGACAGGAAAGAAGAGTTGGGGCCGATGTATAACACCTCAGCATAATCATTTTCAGGGCAGAGAGACACAAGCTCATTAAAGATGC
>CAZVHL010000087.1:0-6066 GCA_964626925.1 uncultured Nitrospiraceae bacterium | reverse complement strand
TGATGCCGGATCACTTTACGCCGATCAGTGTAAGGACTCACACTGATGACCCTGTTCCGTTTGTGATATTTGGTGGGCATATGACCCGGAAAAGTTCAAAGACGAGAAACAGTGGATATTCTGAAAATATATGCAGGATGAAAAACATACGTGTTTTTGATAAAGGGTATAAATTGATGGACTATTTTGTTAATGCCTGATTATGTTGTCATGAAATGTGAGGAATAATAATAATTCGACATGTTCTACCATATAAAGAATAAAATGTTAAAATTCCAAAATCCAGACAGAAGGTGGTTAACTTAATTTGGCTTTAATTGTTCAAAAATACGGCGGTACATCGGTGGCCGATACAGACAGGATAAAAATGGTTGCTGAAAGAGTCGTGTCAGCAGTGTCAAAAGGTGACAAGGTAATTGTAGTTGTATCAGCAATGGCTGGTGAAACCGATAAATTTGAAAGACTGGCATCAGAAATTACAGATTCACCTGACGAAAGAGAGATGGACCTTTTGCTTTCATCAGGCGAAAGAGTTGCCAGCGCCCTGACAGCCATGGCTATTCAGAAACTCGGTTATGAATCGCTGAGTCTTACAGGCAGGCAGGTTGGGATAGTCACCAACAGTGCCCACACAAAAGCGATGATAGAGCATATAGAGGCAAGCAGGCTTAAGGCTGCCCTTGACGAGAACAAGATTCCGGTTGTTGCCGGGTTTCAGGGGATAAACGAATTCTCTGATGTGACGACTCTGGGAAGGGGTGGTTCTGACACAACGGCCGTAGCGATCGCCGCTGCCCTTAATGCTGATATCTGCGAAATATATACAGACGTTGAAGGGGTATTCACATCAGATCCTAGAATAGTCTCTGATGCAAAAAAGATGGAAAGGATTTCTTATGACGAGATGCTTGAAATGGCGAGTCTTGGGGCAAAAGTTCTTCATGGCCGTTCTGTTGAATTTGCCAAAAAATATAATGTGCCTTTGGTGGTCCGATCGAGTTTTAGTCATAGCCCGGGAACTCTTGTCACAAAGGAGGATGGAGAAATGGAGAAAAGTGTCGTTACAGGCGTTACTCAGGAAAAGCACCAGGCAAGAATTACTATCATGGGAGTACCTGACAGGCCGGGCATAGCCGCTGCTGTGTTTAAGGCGGTTTCCGGTGCCAATATAAACGTAGACATGATTGTTCAGAATGTAAGCAGTGATGACCATGCAACGGATATCTCCTTCACGGTCTCGAAATCGGACGGCAATAAAGCCTTTGAAATTACAAAAAAGGTTTCTGACGATATGGGCACAAGGGGTGTGAATATGAATTTAGAGGTTGCAAAGGTTTCCATAGTAGGGGTAGGAATGCAGTCTCATTATGGAGTTGCGGCCCAGATGTTTGATACATTGTCGCGAGAGGGTATAAATATTATGATGATCAGCACTTCTGAGATAAAAATATCGTGCATAATCGATGAACATGATATAGATAAGTCGGTAAAGGTTTTGCATGATTCATTTGAACTTGCAAAAGAGTAATAATTAATTTAAAGTTTCATAGGGAAATAGCAACATAGGCACAGAAGAACTGATATTATAGAAGCCACTTTGTGCCTTTGCATCGTTGAACCTTTGTGCTTTCTGTAAAAAAACATGAAAAAAATCACAATTTATGACACTACTCTTCGTGACGGTGCCCAGTCAGAGGACATCTCATTCTCAGTAGAAGATAAGTTGAGGATTCTGCACAGGCTTGATGAATTCGGGATTCACTATATTGAAGGTGGCTGGCCGGGTTCTAATCCACGCGATGCCGAATTCTTTCAGGCTGCAAAGAAACTGAAATTAAAAAATTCGAGTCTTGCTGCCTTCTGTTCAACCCACAGGGCATCTATTAAAGTACATAATGATCCGAGCATAAAGGCGGTACTCGCTGCTAAAACGCCTGTTGTGACCATTTTTGGCAAGACATGGGATTTTCATGTAAAAGAAGCACTCAGAATTTCACAGCAGAGAAACCTTGACCTTATATTCGATACAGTATCTTATCTCAAGAAAAGAGTGAAAACTGTATTTTTTGATGCAGAGCATTTTTTTGATGGTTTCGTGGCTAATAATGAATATGCCATGAAAGCTTTGGATGCTGCGGAATCTGCCGGTGCGGACTGTCTTGTCCTGTGCGATACTAACGGGGGAATTATGCCGGGAGATATCGAAGAGATAGTAAGAAAAGTTATTGTTGCATTTAAGGCGCCAATTGGCATCCATGCTCACAATGATTCAGACTGTGCAGTGGCCAATTCATTAGTTGCGGTAGAAGCAGGCGCAACGCATGTGCAGGGAACGATCAATGGATTGGGGGAAAGATGTGGAAATGCTAATCTGATTTCTGTAATCCCCAACTTAACGTTGAAACTTAAGAAGAGCTGCTTAACTGCGGGAAACTTAAAGAAACTGAAGGGTGTATCCCGTTTTGTCACCGAGATAGCAAACCTGAGACCCGTTAAAAGTCAGCCATATGTTGGGGACAGCGCTTTTGCACATAAGGGTGGTATCCATGTCAGTGCGATTCAGAGGCACCCCGAGACGTACGAGCATGTTCGTCCAAATTCTGTTGGTAACTTTCAGAGAGTCCTTGTTTCTGATCTTGCCGGGAAAAGCAACATAATACGCAAGATAAAGGATTTTAAATTAAAGATTGATCCGGATGACCCAAAAGTGATGCTGGTCGTCAAAGAACTAAAGGAGCTGGAAAACAGGGGGCTTCAATTTGAGGGTGCTGAGGCGTCACTTGAGCTTTTGATAAAAAAGAGATTTGGCATGTATAGAAAGTTTTTTGAGTTAATAGGGTTCAGGGTAATCGATTCAAAGAGAAGAGAAGGGGAAAATCCGATCAGCGAAGCAACGATCATGTTAAAGGTAAAAGGGAAACTTGAGCATACAGCTTCAGACGGTAATGGCCCTGTAAATGCACTGGACAATGCTTTAAGGAAAGCGCTCGAAAAATTCTATCCTCAGCTCAATGAAGTCTCCCTTATCGACTACAAGGTCCGTGTGCTTGCAGCAGGAAAGGGAACATCATCAAATGTCAGGGTCTTGATAGAATCAGGAGACAAACAACACAGGTGGGGAACGGTCGGTATATCGGAAAACATTATTGAGGCATCCTGGCAAGCACTTGTTGACAGCATAGAATATAAACTGCTGAGAGGATGAGAATATTATTCTCTATGAGTAAATGGATAGCTTTTAGATTGTAGTAAATGTGCAATGATTGAAGAAATCGGAGTTGTTACAAAAGTCGAAGGTAATATGGCCAAGGTTATTGTACAGAAACGAGGTGCATGTGATGGCTGTAAAGCTCAGGGCACATGTCAGACAACAGAGGAGGGTATGGAAATAGAGGCTGTAAATATGGCTCAGGCAAAGGAAGGACAGGAAGTAAAGATTTCTATAGATGCACAGACATATCTCCAAGGGACAATGCTGGTTTACGGGCTTCCGTTGGTACTTTTTATAGCAGGTGCAATAGTAGGCAAGAACATTGGTGAGAATTTTCTTGAAGAACAAAACTCTGATCTGGTGGCTGCCATAGCTGGATTTGCCGCACTGGTAATATCGTTACTGGGAATAAAAATATGGGCAAAGAAAGCAGAAGAGAAGAAAGATCAAAAGCCTGTTATCGAGGAAGTAGTAGGAGAGTACTCGGCGCCTGATGCATGATACAGGTTGCAAGATCGGTTTATAATAATCTTGTATTCTGTTTCTTGTATCACGAATCATACTAAGGAGGAGATCTTATGAGTATTGATGTTGGGAAAATAAGGAATCTTGCAGTAATTGCTCATGGTGGTGCGGGAAAGACATCACTCGTTGAGTCCATTCTGTTTGATGCAAAGGCAACCGACAGAATAGGAACCGTAGAAGACGGAAACACAGTAACGGACTTTGAAGCTGAGGAGATTAACCGTAAGATATCGATATCTTCTGCCGTAACATTTTGTGACTGGAATGGATACAGGTTCAATATAGTTGATACACCTGGCTTCATAAACTTTATCGAGGATTCAAAGGCCTGCCTCAGTGCTGTTGATGGTGCAGTTCTGATCATAAGCGCTATATCCGGAGTGAAGGCCGAAACAGGCAAGATCTGTCAGGTTGCTGACAAATACGAAATACCGAGAATAGCTTTTGTCAACAAGATGGATAGAGAAAATGCTGATTTTAAGAACGCCATCGAAACTGTCGAGAAAGCGTATGGAATATCTGCAATACCCTTGAATATCCCGATGGGTGCGGAAGACAGTTTTGAAGGAGTTATAGATCTTATTAAAATGAAGGCTGTCATTTACAAAGATGGAAACTCATCAGAAGTTGATATACCTGACTCATTCAAGTCGGATGCTGAAGAATACCGGAAGATGCTGGTCGAGAAAGTTGCGGAATCAGATGATGTATTGCTCGAAAAGTACCTGGAAGGAACTGATCCGACTAATGAGGAAATGAATAAAGGAATAAGGGAAGGTTCAATGTCAAGGACGTTTCTTCCTGTGGTTTGCGGTTCTGCTACAGGTAATATAGGCGTTAAAGAGCTTCTTGATCTGGTTCCTATGTGCCTTCCATCTCCTGCAGAAAAGGCTGAGAAAACACCAATTGAGGGGAAAAACACGAAAACCGGTGAAGAGACAACGAGAAAGCCTGATAGAAGCGATCCCCTTGCTTTCCGGGTCTTTAAGACAATAGCGGATCCTTTTGCAGGGAAACTTACTATTTTCAGAGTATATTCAGGGGTATTGCGGTCTGATTCCAGTGTTTATAATGTAACAAGAGACAGCAAGGAGAAAATGGGTAGCCTGTTTTACCTGCTTGGTAAGAAGCAGGTTCCTGTAAAAGAGGTTGGCCCCGGTGAAATTGCGGCTGTAGCAAAGTTGAAAGGGGTTCAGACCGGTGATTCACTTTCTGATGCTGGACATCCGATTTTATTTAATCCGATCCAGTTTGCCGATCCGATGATATCTTATGCCATAGATCCCAAATCAAGGGGTGACGAAGAAAAAGTCAGTTCCGGTCTCCAGAGAATGCTGGAAGAAGATCCAACTTTAAAGTTCCACAGGGACGCTGAATCAGCAGAGATGATTCTGGCTGGAATGGGACAGATGCACCTTGAAGTCACACTCGAAAGGCTGAAAAGAAAATTTGGCGTAGAAGTTGTTATGAAGACGCCTAAAATTCCATACAGGGAAACTATACGTGCTGCATCCAGTGCGCAGGGCAGATATAAAAAACAGTCTGGCGGCAGAGGACAGTATGGTGATTGCTGGATAAAAATCGAGCCAACGCGGTCAGGGGAAGGTTTTGAGTTTATAAATAAAATAGTTGGAGGCACGATCCCAAGACAATATATCCCTGCAGTGGAAAAGGGTATTGTGGAGAAACTGAAAGAAGGATTGATTGCCGGCTATCCTGTAATAGATGTGAAGGCTACTTTATATGACGGCTCGTACCATAATGTAGATTCATCCGAAATGGCGTTCAAGATTGCCGGCTCTATGGCCCTGCAAAAGGCTGCCTTAAAGGCGAAAGTCATCATACTGGAACCTGTTGTCAAGGTGGAAGTCTCAACTCCAGAGGATTCCCTGGGTAATGTGATAGGAGACCTGAATTCCAAACGTGGAAAAGTTCAGGGTGTAGAGGCAGAGGGTGGGGACCAGAAGATTGCAGCACTTGTGCCGATGGCCGAAATGCTTACGTATGCGAACCAGTTGAATGGACTGACAAGTGGAAGGGGCATGTATACAATGGAAGCATCTCATTATGAAGAAGTTCCGGCACATGTAGCCCAGAAGATTATTGAAAAGAGGGAAGAGGCGAAAAAGGAAGGGTAAGTTGAGCTACTTTACGATCTGTCCCTGATCGGCTCTGATTTTGACATAGCCTTTTAGTGTTTCTAAATCGTCTTTTTCAATGTGCGTGAAAGAGATTCCAAAATAAAAGCCCTGTCTTTGTCCTTTGTGGCGTATCATTCCCCTGGTTTTGAAACTCCGGGTGTCGGGCAGGGTTACTACTATGTCTATCTC
>CAZVHL010000086.1:3546-6081 GCA_964626925.1 uncultured Nitrospiraceae bacterium | reverse complement strand
CGTTTTTTTGGATACCTGCTTTGCTGGGCAAATAATAACTGAACACTAATTATGTGGGATTTAGGATGAAAGCAACGATTCTTGTAGTTGATGATGAAAAAGATATTCTGGAACTAGTCTCTTACAATCTTCAAAAAGAAGGTTTTCATATAGAAACTTCTCAAAATGGAGAAGATGCTCTCGATAAAATCAGATCAGATAGATTTGATTTACTCATCCTCGATTTAATGCTCCCGGGAATTCAGGGCATGGAACTGTGCAAGGTATTGAAATCAGACAGTGAAACTGCCTCAATCCCGATTATTATGCTTACTGCAAAGAGCGAAGAACTTGATAAAGTCCTGGGCCTTGAAATGGGAGCTGATGACTATATTACCAAACCCTTCAGTCCCCGTGAGATGGTTGCCAGGGTAAATGCGGTTCTCAGAAGAACCGGTGAAAAACCGCCTAAAGATATTCTCATAAAAATCGGTGATCTGGAAATTAATACCAGTACTTACCAGATCAGGAAAAAAGGCAAAATGATTACGCTGAGCGCAACGGAGTTTAAGCTTCTTCTATATCTGGTTCAAAAAAAAGGCCGGGTTTTTAACAGGGACATGCTGCTTGATGCTGTATGGAAAGATGAAACATTTGTTGAGCCGAGAACTGTTGATGTTCACATCAGGAGACTGCGTTCTCAGATTGAAGATGATCCCTCTAACCCTATTTATATCAAGACCAGAAGGGGTCTCGGTTATTATGTTGATGGTGAACTATGAAAAAGCATATCTTCAGGCGCATTTTTATCCTGTATTTTATAGTCCTGTCTCTATCGATTGCCTTCATTGAAGTCTATATCACAAAAGTTATACGTTCAGATTATTTAGCCAATTTACAGAACCATCTTGCTGTTCAGATTGATCTGATATCTAATAACATCTCCTTTTCCGCTTCTGAACAACTTGATAAATTGTGTACGCAATTTAAAAAGACAACGGGCGCGAGAATCACTGTGATAGACTCCCAAGGTACAGTTCTCGGCAATTCTGAAAATTCTTCTTTTCTTATGGAAAATCTTTCAGACAGGCCCGAAATCCAGCAGGCACTGCTGTCAGGAACTGCCCGGTCCATTCGCCACAGTAATACTGTTAATGAGGATCTTTTGTATGTTGCAAAGAAAATAATGGAGGGACAAGAGCATAGTGGATTCATCAGACTGGCCCTTCCTGTAAAGGTTATCGACGAGGCAATCAATAACATGAGATTAAAAATAAACCTTGTAGTCATTCTAATGCTTTTAATAATAGGAACAATTTTAATCTGGTATATCGAAAGAATCAGAAAAATTGTACATCAGATTGCTGATTACGCCGGAGCACTGGCTCACGGACTTTTCAGAAAAAGACTATCCATCACTGACAGTGGTGAGTTTACCGAGATTGCAGAGAGCCTGAATGAAATATCATCTGAATTAAAAATAAATGCAGACAGGATTAACGAGGAGTCAAACCGACTCAATGTGATTCTGAAAAATATACCGGATGCACTTCTTCTTATCAATAAAGACCATATTATTGAGCTGTCAAACAGCAAGGCACGGGAACTTTTTGGTAATTCTGTTCTGGAAGGCAAACCTGTCAATGAAGTGCTTGGTAGTCCCGTGTTTTTAGCACTTGTCAATGAAACTGAACAAAGCCGTATGCCCGCTTCCGGCGAGCTGACTGTAGATGTTCCGGAAAAACGATACCTGCTTGTCCGGCTGTCCCCGTTATTTTATAAAGTTGGTGAATTTTCGGGCACTGTCGCAATTTTTCACGATATAACAGACTTCAGAAAACTCGAACAGATGAGAAAAGATTTTGTCGCAAATGTTTCACATGAAATCAAGACCCCGATAACAGCGATTAAAGGATTTGCAGAAACACTGCTTGACGGCGCGCTCAGTGACACAAAGAACGCAGAGAAATTCCTCGAAACGATCAAGGACCACAGTGAAAGATTAAACCGCCTGGTCGAGGACCTGTTAACATTATCAAGGATCGAACTCGGGGTGATTAAAATAAATAAAACAGAGGTTAACATTGTTGAGATCATCGACAACGTGACCCAGATGATGCTGGTACGTATTGCTGAAAAAGATCTTGAAATAAAAACCTCCGTAAAAGAAGGGGCAACAATAATAACTGCTGACAGAGACAGAATAGAGCAGATACTCCTTAACCTGTTAGACAATGCCATAAAATTCAGCGAAAGAGGAAAAATAGAGCTCGGTATTTCTGATGATAATGGCAGAACATACATCTATGTAAGTGACACGGGAATCGGCATTCCTCAACAATTTGTATCAAGGATTGGGGAGAGGTTTTTTCGGGTCGATGCTTCCCGTTCCCGGGAACTCGGCGGAACAGGACTCGGGCTCGCTATAGTTAAACATCTTGTGATGGCGCACGGATGGCAAATGAAGGTAGAGAGCCAGGTACAGACCGGGACTACTGTAAAAATTTATATCTGAGACAAATTTCTAACCTATATTATTCACCCGGCAAAGCAGGC
>CAZVHL010000086.1:0-3446 GCA_964626925.1 uncultured Nitrospiraceae bacterium | reverse complement strand
TATATTAATTTATTGTTCAATTGAATCAATTGAATTAGTTGACTAATCTTTACGAGAATGTTTATCATTACGTGCTACCAAATCAAAAATTCAGTAAAAATAATCTGAATCAAAATCAGCCATAACGGCTGATCAGACCTTTTATTAGGAGGATGTATGAAAAAGATTATATCAGTAGTCAATCTCAAAGGGGGAGTAGGCAAGACAACAACTGCAGTAAACGTTGCGGCCTGCCTGGGGGAAATGGGGAAAAAGGTTCTTGTTATTGATACTGATCCTCAGGGTAGTGCAAGCGCAAGTTATGGAGAGCTAAACGAGGGAGCCGCTCTTCTGAAGGCCCTACAAAACCGTGAGGCTTTACCGGTTATACCCACAAGCATTAATGAAGTGGACCTGGTTCCTTCCGGCCCGGAACTGGTTACAGCAAACCAGATATTTATGGGAACAGATGCTAATATGATCCTGTCGCAATGCATTGACAAGACCGAAGGTGACTGGGATCATGTGATCATTGACTGCCCACCAAGCCTTGGTGTCCTGACAATGAACGCCCTTATGGCCTGTAAACATGTTATCGTCCCGGTAGAGACATCTTTCCTTGGACTGCACGGTCTGAAACAGATGGTTGTTGCTATTGAATCAGTAAAATCCCAGAATCCGGACATCGAAATAGAAGCAATTATCCCTTGCCGGGCACACCGCCGTCGCAGAATTCACTGGGATATTATGGACACCCTTAAAGAAATGTTCCCTGGCAAGGTATCTCCCATAATACGTGAAAATGTTTCGCTTGCAGAAGCACCCGGCAAAGGAAAACCTGTTATATTGACTGCACGGATTTCAAAGGGGGCAGATGACTACCGATTAGTTACGATGTGGCTGAATGAGCGCATCAGTGTGGAAAAAGAGAATGAAAATGAAAATGTGTTTTCACGAAATCTGATGGCAAATTTTGCCTAACATAACGAAGTTTTTATTGTAATTAGTGAAAAAAACCGCAGATTGTACTCTGCGGTTTTTTTATGGTTTATAATTATCACCTTTACACTATTTCTTAACACTATCGTAATAGTCCTGTAACATTCCTGTAATATCTTTCTGTTAAGCTACCGCCGTTAATTAAAAGTGAATTCAGATTATTATGTCCAGGAACAATTATAAATATAAAGGAAGATTTAACCAATGCTAAAAAAATTCCTGCCAAAACAGATCGACTTCTTCAGCATGTTTGAAAAGGCATCCCTGAATCTCAACAAAGCCGCTACTTTGCTTGTTGAAATGATGGAGGATTTAAGTACTGCAGAACTTAAGAGCAAAGAGATATATGAAGCTGAACAGGAAGGCGACATGCTCACCCACGAGGTGATGAGAAGTTTGAATAAAACATTCCTGACTCCGGTTGACCGGGAAGACATCCACGCTCTTGTCAACCGCCTGGATGATGTCCTTGATCTGATCTGGTCATCTGCAGACAGGGCAATGTTATTTAAACTTAATACTCCACTGCCCGAAGCAATCGAACTTTCCAAGACCCTTCATGAAACCACACAATACATCACAAAAGCGATCAGCTGCCTCAAGGACAAGAAATATTCTTATATTCAGGAATACTGTATCGAAATTAACAGACTCGAAAACAGGGGAGACCGGATTTTCAGGGAAGCGCTTGTTAAATTATTCGATTCAGTACAGGATCCCATTCTCGTTATTAAATGGAAAGATATGTATGAAATGCTTGAAGAAGCGAATGATACATGTGAAGACGTTGCAGATATCCTCGAAGGAATAATCCTGAAGCATGCTTGAAATAATTGTTCTTATTGTATTTCTTGCCCTCCTTTTTGACGTCAGCAATGGCTGGAACGATTCGGCAAATGCTATAGCCACTGTTGTGTCAACAAGAGTCCTCACGCCTTTACAGGCAGTAATTATGGCTGCAAGCATGAATATTTTAGGAGCGCTGGTCTCTACAGCCGTTGCTAAAACAATCGGTAAGGGAATAATTGATCCGGCCATCTTAATGGATCATCAGGGTGTCGTTGCTGCAGCCCTGATAGCCGGTTTTGTATGGAACGGCGTGATGACATTCTTTGGCCTGCCGGTTAGCGCTTCTCATGCCCTGATTGGAGGAGTAATGGGAGCCGGTATAGCATTTGGAGGAGTTGGAATTCTTAACACGGCCGGTTTAACAAAAATATTTACCGCACTGTTAACTTCTCCTATTATAGGAATATTATTTGGCTTTTTAGTTATGAAAACAATTCTGAGATTCTTCGGCCATGTATCCCCAGGTTCACTTAATAAGCATTTCGGGCGGATGCAGATTGTTTCCTCGGGATTTATGGCCTTTACTCACGGTATGAACGATGCCCAGAAGGCGATGGGAGTAATAACATTGTCCCTCTTAATTGGTGGTTATATTCCATCAATTGAAGTCCCTTTCTGGGTGATAATTTCCTGCGGCCTCGCTATGGGCCTGGGAACCGCTTTTGGGGGATGGCGTGTAATTAAGACACTGGGGCATCAGATGTTAAAACTCCAGCCGGTTCATGGTTTTGCCGCCGAGACATCTGCAGTAGCAGTCATTGCGGGCGCAAGTGCACTTGGCCTTCCGGTCAGTACAACACACGTTATAACAACATGTATCATGGGTGTTGGCGCCACAAGAAGACTCTCTGCTGTCAGATGGGGTGTTGCAGGAAAAATACTTATGGCATGGATTATCACCCTGCCCGCCTGTATAGCTATAGCGTGGCTGACTTATAAAGGCCTGTTGGTATTTGGAATAAAATGACGACAAATAGCTATCAACTTAATATATGAGCAATAAACAAAAAAACAGCCGCCTGAACAAAAAGAAGAATGGCAATGTCTGCATTACATGCGACGCACTGTGCTGCAGAGATGTCACGATGATGATAACCAAACCTAAAACTAAATCAGACATAGATGAACTCCTGTGGTATTTGCATTATGACTCAGCAAAGATATTTATCAGGAGCAACAAGTGGTATCTTTCATTTGACGGTAAATGCAGATATCTCGATAAAAACAATTTATGTACAATATACGAAAAACGGTCTCGCAGATGCAGAACGCATAACCCTCCTGAATGTGAGAAATATGATCTATGGTATGACACCCTGATTTCCTCCCCCGAAGAGTTCAGAGAACATTTGAATATTTGAAACAACTCTTTTGAATTATGGGCTTTAATCTCAAGCCCCGAATGATAATCATTTCGTTCTTGATATTTCAATACTGAGCATGTAACATGTGGATATTCCTATTGTTTTAATCTACTTTGCTGACAGTGCAGTATATCTATGAGGGGACTAATCATTATCTTTTTAATAATGATCAACAAACCCAATGAATTCAATAACATAATAACCGCATGTTTTCAATATTGTGCTATACAGCAGCAGCGAATATTGAATATTCGA
>CAZVHL010000085.1:0-6173 GCA_964626925.1 uncultured Nitrospiraceae bacterium | reverse complement strand
ATCATTTCTTAAACAACTCAGGCATATTCTGCTTAGCCTGCATTAATTTCTGATTGTACTCTAAATCACTCCTGCCAAGGTATCGGGAAACCAGCCTGTCTAAAGTAGACTTCCAGTTTCCATGAATTGTTCTGACTAACCAATCAATCCTATAATCAAGAGATCTAAATGTAATCAACAAAAAAACTAACGGTTCAATAATCCTCTTAATTAAAAAAAACAGGCAGTTCAGTAAATACGAATGCCTCGCTTTTAAAGATTCTGCAGACTTATTGAGATATCTGACAAGAAATCGTGGAATTAAGGGCGTTATTCCCAATAATTTATTAAGATAAGTATCATCAATCTCAAGTAAATACCTGTCCAGATATGCATCCGGATGTATAATATTATCTTTTACGGCCCTGTCAGCAAGAGGAGTTCCAGGGAAAAAGGTCAAATGCGCAAGAGAAATAATATATGGCTTCTTTAATCTGGCCATACCATCGATCGTTTCTATTTTGTCTTCTTCTGTTTCATATGGATTATCCACTATCATTTCGTAAAATGGCGCTGCATTTGATTCAGCTATAATGGATGCTGCATTTTGCACAGCTGAAAATCGTATTTTCCTGTCGTAAACATCAAAATTTATGCGGTCGCTGCCTGACTGAATGCCCATAACAACCCAGCAGAGACCTGCATCTCTAAGCATTAATAGTTTTTCCCTGTCAATCATCGTTGGAATTACGCGGACAATAAATGGCAATCTAACATGTTTCTTATATTTCTCACAGAACTCCTCAATCCACTCTCTGCTGTGTGTAAAAAAACAGTCATCCTGAAAATTCATGTAAAGCACAAAAGGATTCTTTTTAACTTCAATCATTTCTCCAATAACATTTTCAACGGATCTCTCCCGGACTTTCCTCCCATACACATTTATAAAAGTCGAATTGCCGCAATAAGAACAGTTAAACGGGCACCCCCTGGAGGATACCAGCATATGGCATGTCCCACCATAAAGAGAGTACATTCTGAAGAGGTTCTGCTTTTCTGAAAAGTTATATATTCTGTTATTGTGCAAACCATATAAATAACCCGGCAGATACTCCTGAAATGGTAAACCATCTAAATTCCCTTCGGGCTGAGCAGTTGGAGATTCGATAATCTCTCCGTTATTATTTATCCACAGACCGGGAATATCAGGAACCGTATTTTTTGTATTACCTTTTAAATGTTCCAGTAATGAGACAACCGTTTGTTCTCCTTCACCGGAACATACGTAATCAGCATGATTGATACAATCTTCAGGCTTAATAATCGAATGAACACCGCCCCAAACAATAGGTATTTCAAACCTGTTCTTAAGAAGTTTTGTTAAATTTTTAGCAGGATAATATTCTATTGACATGAGGCCTATCCCAATTAAGTCAGGATTATAGTCGCTAATAAATTTTTCAACAGACCTATGTAATTGATCCTCCAGGTATCCCGGAAGGAACAATATTTTCACATCATTTCCGTGTTTCAATGCATTTGCCGCTATATATTTTAATCCGATGAAAGAGGCGTTAGACTGTAATGATATCAGGAGCAATTTCATTATTAAATTATCACTCCTCAAACAAATCAGGCATCTCTTTTTTTGCCAATGCCAATTTTTTGTCAAATTCCATATCACCCTTACCAAGGAAATTAGAGAATATTTTTATCAATGCGGATTTCCAGTTGCCCAGAACTGTTCGTATCGTCCAGTTTAAATTATATTTCAATCCCCTCGTCAGCACAAAGAAAAAAACAAGAGGCTCAACAGTTCTTTTAATTATAAAGAACAGGGCGGTTGTAATAGATAGTTGCAGCACGCTCCTTCGAGCCTTTGGCTTGTTCAGATATCTGATTATAGTGCGAAAAACATACGGAGTCATGTATAGCAGTTTATTAAAGTAAGTGTTATCAATCTTCACCATATATCGGGTCAGATATGCCTCTGGATCAATAATCTTTTCTTTAAGAGCTCTTTCAGTCAGACACGTGCCCGGGAAAAAAGTGAGATGTGCCAATGAAATTGTATATGGTTTCTTAAGAGATGCCATTGAGTTAATACTCTCCATCTGATCTTCTTCTGTTTCGTATGGATTGTCCACTATCATTTCGTAATAAGGAGCGACTTTACTCTCTGATATCAATTCCGCAGCCTTAACTACATGCGAAAATTTAACATTTCTATCATAAATTTCAGAATTAACCCTGTCGCTACCTGTCTGAATTCCCATTATCACAAGGCTTAGACCAGCATCTCTCAGCATAAAGAGTTTCTCCTTATTGAGAACTCCTGGAAATATGCGTACCATAAACGGCAGGTTAATCTGCTTCCTGTATTCTATGCTGAAATTTCTGATCCACTCATTATCATGCGAAAAAAACCAGTCATCTTCAAAGTTAATATACAGTACATAAGGGTTTGCTTTAACGAGCTTTAGCTCTTCGATACAATTATCAACCGACCTCTTTCTGATCTTCCTTCCAAAAACATTCATTGTATAAGCGTTCGCGCAGAATCCGCAATAAAAAGGACACCCTCTTGTAGTAATCATCATATGACAGGTGCCGCCATACAGTGCATATCTTCTGAACAAAGAGGGGTTACGGGAATAATTGTATATTTTACCGTTATGATATCCATAAAAATAATCGGGAAGATATTCTATGACAGGAAGATCGTTGATATCGGCTTCAGGAACAACTTTATTTTTTATTATTGTTCCATTGTATTGGGCCCATATATTGGATATATCAGGTTGAATAGTTCTTTTTTTATCTCTTAAGTGCTCAAGCAAAGAAACTATAGCGCTCTCCCCTTCCCCGATGCATACATAATCGGCATAGCGGATACAATCTTTGGGTTTAAGTATGGCGTGCAGACCTCCCCAGATAACCGGGGTATCAAATTTTTCTTTTAAAAGCCGCGTAATGTTTTTTGCAGGATAAAATTCTATAGACATCAATCCGATGCCAATCAGGTCAGGATTATATTCTCTGATAAATTCCTCTATAACCGGATGAAGATTATTTTCCAGATAGCCGGGAAGCAGCAATATTTTCGTATCATGCCCATTTGCCCGCGCGCTTGAGGCAACATATTTAAGCCCGACAATAGAGGCATTAGATTGCAATGAAAGTAAAAGTAATTTCACTAAAATAATCCTGACTTATACATAGTTTTATATTATAAATCAGCCACTAAGTTGCAGTCAAAAAGAGGCGAAAATGACAATACTTGACAAATTTAGTAGACTATTATAAATTAGGTTATGCTAAGATTATCAAGTAAGAGCGAATACGGGGTAAGGGCAATGTTTGAACTCGCAAAAAATTACGATCAGGGCCCTATTACGATAAAGAAAATAGCCAGCAGACAGGGTGTGCCCGTTGCCTATCTTGAACAGCTTCTTAACAAACTTCGCAAGTCAAAATTGATTAATAGTCGTAAAGGTCCGGGTGGTGGATACCTTATCAGCAGGAAACCTTCAGAAATCAGTGTAGGTATGATTTTGCATTCACTGGAAGGTCCGGTTGCTATTGCGCAATGCCTCCATCCATCCACTAAAGGATGTGAGCACATAGAGGGCTGTGTTTCAAGATTATTATGGAAATCGTTAGGTGAGAAAATTGAACAATTTTTAAACACAACTAACCTGAACGATTTATTATTGGAAGAAGCAAAATTAATGAGGTAAACCGTGTCAATTGTGGAGGCGCAACAGTTGGAGAACAATCAGATCAGATTCCTTGATAAACCAATAGAAGCGGATACAACTACAGACATAATTTATATGATGTGCCCCATGCATCTACTCACGATCGAAGAGCAGATTAAGGAGATCAAAACCGGACAGATTATTGCGATCCTGACTGACTACGATGGCGCGCTTGAGGATATTCCTGGCTGGTGTACCAAAACAGGGAATGAATTCCTGGGCATATATGAAGATGATGACCACTATAAGTTTTTCATCAAGAAATTAAAGGAGTCATAATGAAGAAAATATATATGGATCATGTGGCTGCTAATCCAGTCCATCCTGAGGTGCTGGATGCGATGATGCCCTATTTCAATGACAACTTTGCTAACCCTCTCAGCCTTTACGAACCGGGAATAAAGGCAAGAGAAGCAATCGAAAATGCAAGGGCAAGTACAGCAGAACTTATCAATGCTAAACCACAGGAGATAATCTTTACTTCCAGTGGTGCTGAATCAAATAACTTCGCACTTAAGGGAATTGCCTTTGCCATGCGAAATAAGGGAATGCATATTATAGTTTCAAAAATAGAGCATCACTCTATTTTGAACTCAGCACGATTTCTTGAAAAAGAGGGTTTTACTGTCACCTATCTTCCTGTCGACAACAACGGCCTTGTAAGTCCTGAGAGTGTTAGAAAAGCAATTACAGATAAAACCATACTGATATCCATCATCCATGCAAGCCCTGAAATAGGCACTATTCAGTCAGTTGCAGAGATCGGAAAGATTGCAAAAGAAAAAGGCATCATCTTTCATACAGATGCTGTTGGGTCGGTCGGCAATATTCCTGTTGATGTTCAAACATTAAATGCTGACCTTATTACTTTTTCGGCCCATCAGTTTTACGGTCCAAAGGGTGCGGCAGCTATATATATATCGCAGGGTACACGGATAGTGCCTCTGATTTATGGCGGTATTCAGGAAGGCGGCCGCAGGGCGGGTACAGAGAATGTGCCTGCAATAGTGGGCATGGGAAAAGCTGCTGAAATCACAAAAAGAGACATGCAAAAACGTATTGACCATGTTACCCCACTACGGGACAGTATAATCAGCAACGCGCTTAAGATAGACAATCTGCTTCTTACCGGACATCCTGAACAACGTCTTCCGGGCCATGCAAGTTTTGTTGTTGAATATATAGAGGGTGAAGCAATGCTTTTAATGCTCGCTATAAAGGGTATTTACTCTGCCAGCGGTTCTGCCTGCAGTTCAAAGGCATTGAAATCGTCACCTGTCCTGATTTCGATAGGTGTTCCTGTACATCTTGCACAGGGATCTGTTGTATTTTCACTTGGTGAAGGCACAACCGATGAAGACATTAATTATTTTAATGAAACATTCCCTCAGATTATCTCTCGTTTGAGAGAAATCTCTCCTTATGCTAAAGGATGGGAAGGAACGGAGGATTCGACATGTATAGCGAAAAAGTAATGGACCACTTTACAAATCCACGAAATGTTGGAGAAATGGAAGACGCTGATGGTATAGGTGAAGAAGGTAACCCTGTCTGCGGCGATGCGATGAAGATATTCATCAAGGTAAAGGACAACGTAATCACTGAGCTGAAATTCAAGACCTTTGGCTGTGCCTCTGCAATAGCGGTATCAAGCATGGTTACAGAAATGGCAAAAGGCATGACTATTGATGAAGCGATGAAGATAACCAAGAGTTCTCTTGCTGATGCGCTCGACGGACTTCCACCGCAAAAAATGCATTGTTCCAATCTTGGGGCTGATGCCCTTCATAAAGCAATAGAGGATTACAGGAGCAAACAGGGGAAATAAAAGATAGTGCTAAATTAGTCACAAGACACTGTTATACTACCTGCAATGAAAACCCTGTCACTCGGTTATTCACCCTGCCCTAACGATACTTTCATTTTCTATGCCATGATTAATGGCAAAATCGACACTGGCAATCTAAAATTCAACGAACTCATTCTTGATGTTGAAACATTAAATCAGAAAGCACTGGATTCAAGTTTGGACATATCCAAGGTTTCTTACCACGCTTATGGCCATCTCAGAAATAAATACCGTCTTCTTAGGGCAGGAGGTGCTCTCGGAAGCAAGTGTGGACCAATTCTAATCACTAAAAACGATTATTCTATGAAACAGTTGCGCGACAAGAAAATCGCTATTCCCGGTCAGCTAACTACAGCATACCTTCTTCTGCAGTTATATTCTGCATCATTCGATTTTCAACTCTCATCACCGCTCTTTATGCCTTTTAATGAAATCATCGATGCAGTTGCATCAGGTAAAGTTGATGCCGGATTAATAATCCATGAAAGCAGGTTTACGTACCAATCATTTGGCCTAAAGCAAATAATTGATCTTGGTGAATGGTGGGAAGGAGAAACCAGTCTTCCGATTCCACTTGGAGGGAT
>CAZVHL010000084.1:0-6219 GCA_964626925.1 uncultured Nitrospiraceae bacterium | reverse complement strand
TCATATTCAGGATTAAACTCAGGGAAATCAGATAAAAATACACTTTCCTCTTTTTCCCCGGGGATATGTTTCCAGAGTTCCTCTGCAGTAAAAGAAAGGATCGGCGCAATTAATTTAGTCAGTGAAATCAATATGTTATATAGAACGATCTGAGCAGACTGCCTTTCCGGGGAATCAGATTTAAATGTATACAGCCGGTCTTTTAGAATATCCAGATAAAAGGAACTCATGTCAGTAACACAAAATTTATAAATTGCATGATACACTTCGTAGAATGAAAAAGAATCATAAGCGTTTGAAACTTTCCTGATTACATTCTGAAGCATGCTGAGGGCAAGCCTGTCGATTTCGGGAAAATCTTCCTTTTTCATAGAATGCAGGTTAGCGGTTGATGGATCCAGGTCATTAATATTCCCTAATAAAAATCTGCAGGTGTTTCTGATTTTTCTGTATGCCTCAACAAGCCGTGCGAGAATTTCGCCAGAGATTCTCATATCTTCCCTGTAATCAGCGGATGAACTCCATAACCTTAATATCTCAGCACCATATTTATTTGTAATATCCTGAGGAGCGATTACATTTCCAAGTGACTTCGACATTTTTTTGCCTTTACCATCAACAACAAAACCATGAGTCAAAACTGCTCTGTAAGGAGCCCTGTTCCTTGTGCCAACTGAAGTAAGTAGAGAGCTCTGAAACCATCCTCTATGCTGGTCGCTTCCCTCGAGATAAAGATCAGCAGGGCTGCTGAGCCGATCGTCAGCTTCAGTAACAGCAGCATGACTGACTCCTGAATCAAACCATACATCAAGAATGTCAGTTTCCTTTGTAAATTCATCAGCCCCACAGCCGGAGCATTTATACCCGTCGGGAACAAAGTCGTTTGCGGTCCTTTCAAACCATACATCAGCTCCATTGCTGGCGACATCTTTTTCGATTAATTCCATAACTTCCCTGTCATTAATGTACTCATTACATTTATTACATTTAAGTAATGTTATAGGCACGCCCCATGAGCGCTGTCTTGATATGCACCAGTCGGGCCTGTTTGTAACCATTCCTATTATGCGGTCCATGCCCCATGCCGGGATCCATTGAGTCTTCTTAATTTCATCAAGCGCATGAGTTCTCAAATTGTTCTTATCCATTGATATGAACCACTGTTCTGTGGCCCTGAATATGACAGGCCTTTTGCATCTCCAGCAGTGCGGATATGAGTGGGCTATAATTTCTGCATCTCCGAGGAGAGCACCTAACCCTTTAATTTTATTAATAATATCGTCATTGGACTTAAACACATATTGACCAGCAAACTCCTCAACATCATCTGTAAAACGTCCTCTGTCATCAACAGGAGCATATGCATCCAGCCCGTACTTGCGCCCGATTTCAAAGTCTTCTTCACCGTGACCTGGCGCAGTGTGTACTACTCCTGTTCCCTGCTCCAGAGTAACATGCTCGCCAAGGATAGTTTTTACTTCCCGATCGATCCAGGGATGGCTGCAGGCGATGCCTTCCAGTTCAGTTCCTGTCCACGCACCATCAGTCACACTGTATTCACCCTCTTTATATCCGATCTTATTCATACAGTCTTTGATCAGATCCTGCGCAATTATAAGTGCACCATCCTGTGTCGTGACAAGACGATACAAAAATTCCGGATGCAAAGACAAAGCCATGTTAGCCGGTAAAGTCCAGGGGGTTGTTGTCCAGATTACAAAGTGTGTACCCTTATCCATAGCAAGAGAAAATTTGCCTTGAGGGTTTACTACCTTGAATTTTACATAAATGGACGGAGACTCTTTGTCCGCATATTCGACTTCAGCTTCAGCAAGCGCTGTAATACAAGTTGAACACCAGTGAACAGGTTTCTTTCCTTTATAAACCAGTCCTTTTTCAAAAAACCTGTTAAACTCTTTCACAATGGATGATTCATAAGCATAATCCATCGTAATGTACGGGCTGTCCCAATCCCCAAAGATACCTAGACGTTTGAATTCTTCCCGCTGAATATCAACAAACTTCTTAGCATATTGCCTACAGAGTTTCCTCTTTTCAAGTATTGAAGTGGTCGCCTTTTTAGATCCGAGCTTTTTATCTACCTGATGCTCTATAGGCAGTCCATGACAATCCCAGCCCGGGACATAAGGTGCATAGTAGCCTTGCATTGTCTTGAATTTAACAATTATATCTTTCAGAACCTTATTCAGAGTGTGTCCAAGGTGAATATGCCCGTTCGCGTATGGCGGACCATCATGAAGTATATAGCTTTTTGTATGACCCCTCTTCTGGATTTTCTGATAGGTGCCGCTTTTTTCCCAGAGTTCGAGCTGCTCTGTTTCTTTCCGGGCAAGGTTGGCCTTCATCGGGAAACCGGTTTGAGGAAGGTTTAACGTATCTTTATAATTATTCGCCATTATTAAAATGAGGATGAAATCAATATAGATATTACAAAGCGTGTAATGTACACATATTACATATATGCCAATTAAACAAAAACTGTAACATCAACGAGAAGCTTGTGTCAAGAAATCAGGTTGCGTTAAGTAAGATCTTGTATCAGGAATCAACTATCCTGTATCATATAATGCAAATGGCCTACAAAGATCTAAGAGATTTTATAAATCTACTCGAAAAAAAAGACCTTTTAAAGAGAATTTCTGTTGAGACTGATCCTGTTCTCGAGATTGCGGAAATTAATGACAGGATAGTGAAAGATGATGGTCCGGCACTTTTATTTGAACGTCCAGCGAACTCGAACTTTCCTGTTCTTGTAAATGCTTTTGGTTCTTTTGAAAGAATGCGACTGGCACTTGAAGTGGATAATCTTGATGACATCGGGAGTCGTATACTCGAGTTTCTTGAGCCTGACATTCCAACAAACCTGATCGAAAAATTGAAGGCTCTTCCAAAGCTGAAAAAACTTGCGGACTTTGTTCCCAGGATAGTGAAGACAGGACCCTGCAAAGAAGTCATTATTAAAGAGGACCCGACACTTGATATATTTCCGATTCTGAAAACATGGCCTGACGACGGCGGTAAATTTATAACACTACCCATGGTTTTTACAAAAGACCCTGAAACCGGGGAACGAAACTGTGGTATGTATCGCATGCATGTATATGATGCAACCACTACCGGAATGCACTGGCATATACATAAAGATGGAGCAAGGCATTATCGAAAAGCCGAGCAGCAAGGCAAGAGACTTGAAGTTGCAGTTGCTATCGGCTCTGATCCAGCGGTCATGTACTCATCAACTGCGCCGCTGCCCGAGGGCATTGACGAAATGCTGTTTGCAGGTTTTTTGAGAAATGCATCTGTTGCACTGGTGAAGTGCGAGACTGTGGACCTGGAGGTGCCGGCTAATTCAGAGATTGTGCTGGAGGGTTACTGTGAACCGGAAGAACGACGAACTGAAGGGCCATTTGGTGATCATACCGGTTACTATTCTCTTGCGGATGAATACCCGGTATTTCATATTACCTGTATTACTCATAGAAAAGATGCTGTTTATCCTGCAACGATCGTTGGTAAGCCCCCGATGGAAGACTGCTATATCGGAAAGGCCACAGAAAGAATTTTCCTGCCATTATTAAAAAAACAGTTGCCTGAAATAGTGGACATGAATCTTCCTCTTGAGGGTGTATTTCATAACCTGGCGGTTATTTCGATTGACAAACGTTATCCGGGGCATGCAAGAAAGATCATGTATGCTCTCTGGGGGATGGGACAGATGAGCTTTACCAAGGCGATGGTGATTGTAGATAAATGGGTGGATGTTCAGGATCTTAGCGAAGTTGTCTGGAGAATTGGCAACAACGTTGATCCGAAAAGAGATACTGTTATAGTTGAAGGCCCGCTTGATGTGCTGGAACATGCATCTGACATTCCAGCCTATGGAGGCAAAATAGGAATTGACGCAACAAAAAAATTACCCTCCGAGGGCTTTACTCGTGAATGGCCTGATGAGATATTAATGTCCGAAGATATTAAGCAGCGTGTTACTGACAGGTGGAAAGAGTACGGATTTTCATAAGAACTGATAAATTTATTGCTGTACATACCAAATAAATTAAACACTTACCTGTAGTTTACCGATAACAAATATATTACTTTACTCTGACGTCATTTGTGCCGTATATAATCGTATGGTGTGTTGATTAGGCACTGACCGGATTTTATGATAATTTTTAAGTTGAGCAATATACAAAAATGAAAAACAAAGCATCCATTATTAAAAACGCTCAAAAGTATGCCTCAAAAGGGCAGATTGATAAGGCGATATCTGAATGGGAAAATCTTCTTGCTGAAGGCAAAGATGGCAATATTCATAATACGATAGGCGATCTGTATTTAAAAAAAGATTCAGAAGAAAAAGCCATAGAGTCCTTTACAAAGGCTGCCGAAATTTTTAAATCAGAAGGATTTTTCCCAAAGGCGATGGCTATCTATAAAAAAATTCTCCATATTGTTCCCAATGATGTTAATGCGCTTCTTTCGATAGCCAAGCTTGATACAGACAAAGGCCTGACCGGTAGTGCTATAGAAAACTATTTCAGGGCAGCTGAAATATTCAAGAGAGCAGATGAGTTAGAAAAAACAATACAGATAGTCGGCAACATAATCGAGCTGTCTCCGTCTAATATAAATACGAGAACAAAAATAGCGGACCTGTATATAAGAAGCGGCCTTAAAGGTAAAGCAGCGGATGAATATTTATCGATTGCATCGGAATACCTGGAAAAAGAAGAGCTTGAACATGCACAGACATTTTATACCAAGGCAACCCAGCTTGAACCCCGCAATGCAGGTTCCTGGGTTGGACTCAGCCTGTTAGCAGAAAAGTCGGATGATATTGACAAGGCATTCGAATATTTACGTACGGCATTATCTCATGAGCCTAAAGATAAAGATGCCCTGTTGGGGTATGCAAGGCTTGCCATTGAGAGCGGCAAGACAGATCAGGCAAAAAAGACTCTTCTCAGAATAAAAGAGACATATCCATTAGAACTGCAGGCCAAGAAATTATTGGGAGAAATCCATTTAAGCGAAGGGTCCTTCGAAGAAGCATGGGAAGAGTTATTGCAGCATATAGATGAGATGATCGAAAAGCAGAGTTGGGCTGAAGCTCTTGGCTACCTGAATAAGTTCGTGGACAAGCAGCCGATTCCGGTTCATCAGCGTCTTATAAGTATTTACAGAGACAATGGAGACTCTGTAAATCTGAATCAAGTCAGGAAGAAGTTGGCCGGCCTTTATAAAGATAGTGATTCATTGGATGAAGCACTCCAGCTATATAGGGATTATCTGGATGCAAATCCCGATGATCAGACCATAATTGAGGAAATTCATACGATAGAGAATGCTATTGGAATTCCCCATTTTTCAGAAGCACCTCTTGGTGAGGAGCCTGAAGCTTCAGAAGGTGACCTTATTACACAGGAAGTGCTTACTGGTGAAGAGACAGTTCAGGATGAGCAGGAAACGCAACTTCCTGAGATGCCGCTCCTGCATGGTGAGCTTGATCTAGGCGGTGGCACAGAATGCGAAGAAATAGTTTCTCAGCATATACCGGAGATGTCTCCTGAGGAATTTACCGGGAAAAAAGAAGAGGCAGATTTTTATGCCCAGCAGGGCATATATGATGAGGCAATAAAAATTTATGAAATACTTGTCGCTTCTTCTCCAGGCAATGAAGAAATAAAACATGAGCTTGATTCGCTGAAATCCAATACTGCCCAACCTGAAAATATTGTTGTAGAAAATGTTTCTGCTGAACAAACTGCAACAGGCTCGGATCATATTGTATTTCAGGATACACATAATCAGTTAGCTCTGGAAGGTCAGGGACATCAGTATCCGAAAACTAAAGATTATGACCGGTACTACAATGCGGGCATTGATTTCAGGGAAAAGGGCCTTACGGATGATGCTATCAAGGCCTTTCAGATAGCTTCAAAAGATCCGGACAACATGTATAGAAACACGACCCTGCTTGCTTCATGTTACCTTGACAAAGGCTCGTATCCCCATGCAATTGCGGAATTCAATAAGATAATCGAAAAGATGTCGACTTCTGATGACGGATATGTTGATCTGAAGTATGACCTTGCCAGTGCTTATACTGAAAACAGGGATTATAATAAAGCGCTTGAACTTTATTCAGAGATTAAGGAACTAAGCCCGCAATTCAAAGATGTCTCTGATAAAATGGAT
>CAZVHL010000083.1:0-6292 GCA_964626925.1 uncultured Nitrospiraceae bacterium | reverse complement strand
TTATTTATCTTCGATTTTACTCCTCAGCGTATTACGAGACATTCCAAGAAGTTTTGCAGTAAGGACTTGATTCCCTTTTGTTATTTTAAGAGCTTTTTTGACAATGAGGCGCTCAAAAGCAGCTACTCCATTCTTATAAATATTGTCTCCACCCTGATTCAGCAATATGCTGGCTGCTTCAGCCAGCAATAATTCCAGATTCCCTGTTTCGTCCTCCAGCGTTTCAGATATTGGAGGCCAGTCGCAATCTTCCGGAGAAATAAAGTCCGTCTGACAAATTACTACGCCCCTGTGCATGATGCCTTGAAGTTCCCTTACGTTTCCGGGCCAAGGATAATTTTTCAGTTCTGACATCATCTCTGGTAATAGACCTTTAACTTCTTTGGCAAGTTCTCTATTAAATTTCTGAATGAAATATTTGACAAGATTCTCGATGTCATCTTTTCTTTCCCTGAGCGGTGGTATGTTAATACTAACAACATTTAATCTCCAAAAAAGGTCATCTCTGAACTCTTTTCTTTCTATAAGTCTTTCGATATTCTTATTAGTGGCAGCTATTATCCGCACATCAGTTTTTACGCATTCTTTGCCTCCCAATCGCTCAAAACACCCGTCCTGAAGCACTCTTAACCACTTGGCCTGAATAGGTAAAGGCATGTCTCCGATTTCATCGAGGAACATAGTGCCGGTATCGCACTGCTCGAACTTTCCTATTTTTTTTCTATCAGCCCCGGTAAAGGCGCCTTTTTCATGTCCGAACAACTCACTTTCAAGAAGTGTTTCAGGTATTGCAGAACAATTTACCGGCAGAAATGGCCTGTTCGCTCTTTTGCTATGTTGATAAATTGCCCTCGCAACGAGTTCCTTGCCTGTCCCGGTTTCTCCTGTAATAAGCACCGTTACATCGCTTTCTGCAACCTGGCCGATCTTCTTATAAACATCAAGCATCGCAGCACTCTTTCCTATAATACAGTCTCCTTTTATATCTTCTGCTCCATCAAACGAAACAGGTATAGATATATTTTTTTCGATAATCGCTTTTTCGAGCAGAGATATCAGCTGGGCATTATCAAAGGGTTTCATAAGATAATCATAGGCTCCATGCTTCATGGCGGTAATAGCCTTATCAGAAGTGCTATTAGCTGTCATCATTATAATTATCAGGTCAGGGTACTTTGCCTTTAGTTTCTGTAAGGTCTCAAGCCCGTCCATTTTAGGCATGCTCACATCCATGACAACGATTGATGGGTTCTCATACGCTGTCCTTTCGATTGCCTCTATTCCATCGTGAGCAATAACAACATCATACCCTTGTCTACCAAGAATCTTTTTAAATGAATGACAGACTCCTTTTTCATCATCTACAACAAGAATTTTATCCATGCTCTCCCTCTATTGGCAATCTTACTGTAAATATAGTGCCCTTGCCTTCCTCACTGTTAAAAAACAATTTCCCTCCGTGAGAGTTTACTATATTATAAGCGATAGCGAGTCCAAGACCGGTACCCTCTTCTTTTGTTGTAAAAAAAGGATTAAAAATCTTTGCCTGAATGTCGGGCGGAATGCCACCCCCTTCATCCTGGAACATAATTTCTACAGAGATGTCGTCCGATTTTCCGGAAATCCTGATTTCACCGCCATCAGGCATTGCATGTATAGCATTGATAACAAGATTGAGAAATACCTGCTCAAGAAGAGCCCCGTCTGCCTTTATCACAGGAAGACTTTCCAGCATATCTTTGCGCACATGAATTCTGGATTTTTCAATATAATATGCAGCAAGAGACAATATGCGATCAATTAGTTCATTCATATTCGTTTCTGATAAGTGAAAACCTTTCTGTTTTACAAAACTCATAAAATTTGTCAAAACATTATCGATCTTTTCTATTTCATTGCTGATTACCTCTGCGTCCTCTTCTGTCATGTCAGGCTGTTCTTTATACGCCTGAAAAAGCATCTTTAGGGTAGTAAGGGGGTTCTTGAGTTCATGCGCAAGGCCAGCTGATATCTGTCCTATTGAAGAAAGTTTCTCCGCCTCTAAGAGATGAGTATATGTATATGCTTCCTCCATTTTTTCTTTGGTTGATCGCAACTGCATGGAAAGACGATTAAAGTTTCTTGCAAGGTAACCTATCTCATCTCCATACTGCACATCAACTCTTCCGCCGAATTCTCCCCTGCCAAGGACCTTTGTAAATTCCACAAACTTATTCAGTGGTTCAGTTATGAAACGACTTAGAATAAATGAGGCAGCAATTCCGATCAATAACACCACTATTATTACAGGTACAGTCATATATCTTATTTGTGTAAGAGTATTACGCAGGCTGTCTTCCCTGATGCCCAGATGAAGAACTGATTGAGTCCCCTTCAGTATTCTTACTCCGATATCTCTTATGTAGCCTTTTTCAGTTTCAAGCAACTGCACATTCATTTCCTGACCAGCAACTGGATTCCAGGATAAAATATCAGCTGGCAAATTATCCGAGAAAGTATGTTCAAAGATGACTCCATTCTCGTTTGTAACGAAGATATATTCTATCTCTTTCTCCTTGCCTAAGACCTCATCAATTGCCGCTGCTGTCTGAAAATGGTCTTTTAAGAGTATGTGGTTCGCAATTCTGTCAGAGAGATTTCTTGAAATAGATACAGCTTTTTTTTCAAGCTCTTTTCTGAAAGCATCGATAATTACTGATCTTATCGGAAGTAAAGTAAAAAACACGACGCTTATGACAATAGTGGTTGTAAGGACAGTGATTTTTGATCTTAATTTCATTTTTCCAGTAGACCGTATTTTTTTGCAAGAAACATGACTCTGTTGAGTTCCAGTTCATCAATTTCTGAAAAACCCAGAGGCATCTCTGTCATTTCCCAATCTACAAGTAATTTTTTATGTTTACCCGCTGGTTCAAAATCGAGCAGGGCTAATTTCACTGCTTTCACTATCGTACTGTCCACAGAGCTGTTATAGGCAATAAGGCTGCCAGGGTAGGGATCTGACATCTTGATGATTTTTATTCTTTTTTCTGATGCCAGCCGATTTGCAAGAATATCCTGAATACCTCCAGCATCACACTCTCCGTTCAAAACCGCCTTTACGGAATTTATATGCGAGCCGGTATATATGAATCTACCCAGGTTATCCAGGGTAATGCCCTCATCTTCAAGCATTTTTCTTGGAATCAGATGTCCCTGTGTTGACATCTTCGATCCGAATGAAAAACATTGACCCCTGATGTCGCGTACAGTATTAATGATACTGTCAGGTGTTGAAAAAATTACCGAATGGTAACGGGGGTCTCCCTCATGGTTTACACCGCTGACAAGATATTTTATCCCATACTTCTCTTCACCGATCACGTAACTTACTGTCCCAAGAGAAGCAAAATGTGTGATGCCCTTGCCCAGATTCTCGACCGTATCTTCATACTTTCGAGTAAATCTTATTCTGAATCTCCTGCCTGTGGTTTTTTCGAGATATTTTAAAAAAGGTGAGTAGATCTGAACTTCTTCTTTAGGTCCCAGCATTAAATCAAAACCAAACCATAGTGTGTTTGGTTGAGCAATGCTTACATTTTTCCCTGATGCATCAGATTTTTTATATAGACTGACTTTTTTAGGCTCTTCTCTTCCGTTACAACCAGAGGTTATAAAAAAAATTGAAAATAAAATTAAAAAAAGCCGGAAATATATATTCATATAAATTACAAACAATATTCTGCAATTACTTGTTTAATAGCCTGCAAACATAAATTTCATTATAACTGAACGGGTGAGTTATGTGATATACTGAATCATCACCGGGAATGACAGGAATTAACGCTTCAATGCCATCGAATTTTTCTACCCTTCAACAGGCTGCTACGGTTGCCGCAGAAGATCAAGCCGAAATATTTACTTCACTTACAGGTTCATCAAACGCCCTTTTATTTATGATCTTACCGTTTCCAAGTCTTCTATTGTGCAGTACTGAAGCTGAAGCAAATACATTTTATACAGATGCTGTTTTCTGGTCGAAATTTTTAAAGACCGGACGACCTATTCTCATCCCGCCTTCAGGCGACTCTAAACGCCTGAAAAGTCTTTCAGGCTTATATGCCTTAAATCCAGATAAGATTATCACGACTGTTGATTCTTCACTTTTGCCAATCTGGAACAGAGACGCTTTCCCTGTGCAAAATATATCTAAAAAAATGTCAGTTAACAGGGCAGATTTCACCCGGAATATGTACAACCAGGGATATCATAATGTTCCGGTGGTAACAGGAGAAGGTGAAATAAGTGTTCGCGGCGGAATAATCGATATCTTTTCTCCTGACAGTGAAAATCCCGCAAGAATAGAATTTTTCGGTGATGATATTGAATCTATAAGGTATTTTGATATCACCACTCAATTATCAATTAACGAAATTGACAGCGTACTAATATCTCCGGCTATGGAGCCCGATGATGGCCCGAATCTCATGGATCTGCTTGCAGAAAGAAAGATTGTATTAAATGAACCGGATGACATAAAAAGGCTTAAGCCAGATTTCGCACGGACATACAACGAGTTAAAACTATTATATTTCACATCATTGCCACTTGAAAACGAAGGATTTAATTGCTCCATAAAGAGTGCCTCAGGTTTTGGACTCCTAAGAAATGAACGGCAGTCAATTGAAGGTTTTGCTGCAGAAGTCAAAAAGTTGAAGAGCAGTTTTAATATTATGATGATATGCATTTCAAAGGGGCAGGCCAAAAGGCTTCAGGACCTGTTCGATGATCAGGATATACATGTCCCTATTCTAAATGGCGATGATACTTCTGAACATAGTTACAAAGCTTTTATTACACTTGGCGAATTGAGCACTGGGTTTTCATATCTGGACAGCATCGTCCTTTCGGACAGAGATATTTTCGGACAGAGACCAGCCTATAAAGCGATAAGGAAGTCAAAGGTATCAAAACTGATTTCGTCGATTGAGGAGTTTAAAGAGGGAGACTATATTGTTCATATTGATCATGGAATAGGAAGATTTCTGGGCATAAAAAAAGAGACGATAGAAGGGAATGAATCTGATTTTATCGCGATAGAATATATGGGAGGAGATAAACTCTTTGTGCCTCTGGAGCGAATAAATTATGTGCAGCGATTTAATGCACCGGAAAATGTCAGGCCCAAAATAGATAAACTCGGAGGGAAAACATGGCAGCGCACAAAGAAAAGAGTGAAGCAGAAGATCAAGGACATGGCCGAGAAACTGATCAAGATATATGCCAAAAGAACGACATCATCAGGCAACGCCTTTTCTGATGATACAGAACTACATAGAGAGTTTGATGGATTTTTCCCCTATGAAGAGACACCTGACCAGCTGTCCTCAATAGATGAAATCAAGCGAGATATGGAGCAGACGATCCCGATGGACAGATTGCTTTGTGGTGATGTAGGTTACGGCAAAACAGAGGTGGTAATGCGGGCATGTTTTAAAGCTGTCTATGACTCAATGCAGGTAGCGGTGCTTGTGCCAACAACAATACTTGCTGAACAGCATTTCGAAACATTTACTGCAAGATTTTCTGCTTTTCCTGTAAAGGTTGATTTTCTTAGCAGGTTCAAAAACAGGGCAGAACAGAAACAAACTATGAATGCACTTGCCGAGGGACAGATAGACATAATAATAGGAACGCACAGTCTTCTGAGCAAAGGTCTCAAATTCAGCAATCTGGGCCTTCTTGTAATAGATGAAGAACATAAATTTGGAGTAACGCATAAGGAAAAAATCAAGGCTCTTAAATCTAACGTGGATGTTATTACTCTTTCAGCAACCCCGATTCCAAGAACATTGCATATGGCGCTATCCGGCATCAGGGGCATGAGCACGATAGAGACGGCTCCTGAGGACAGGCTTGCTGTAACGAGTATTGTTGCCAGGTTTAATCCATCATTGATTAGAGAAGCGATAGAGAAAGAATTAAGCAGGAACGGACAGGTGTTTTTTGTGCATAACCGCATTCATGACATTCATCAGATCGCAGGTTTTATAGGAGATCTCGTGCCGGCCGGTCGCATAGGTATTGCTCATGGACAGATGAAAGCAAAAGAGCTTGAACAGGTTATGAGGGCTTTTTTTCACGGAAAAATTAATGTCCTTGTCTCTACAGCAATCATTGGATCTGGTCTTGATATTCCCTCGGCAAATACAATATTTATAGATCGAGCTGACAGATTCGGTCTTGCTGATCTCTATCAGTTGAGGGGACGCGTAGGCCGATCTGATATCAAGGCATATGCATACTTTCTCAT
>CAZVHL010000082.1:4722-6527 GCA_964626925.1 uncultured Nitrospiraceae bacterium | reverse complement strand
TTTACTCCCAATCCATCATCATCATTGATGTATGACTTTCCGGTACAAATCCAATACCCCAGAAATATATAATTGCTGTTGAAAGTGAGAGTATCACCATAATTGCCATCTTAGTGCCCTTCCATCCCATCATGAGTCGGAAATGAAGGACAAGGCCGTAAACCAGCCAGCATACCAAAGACCACGTCTCGACAGGATCCCATCCCCAGTATCTTCCCCATAGTTGATGTGCCCATACTGCGCCTGCCGCTACCATCAGTCCTTGACAGATAAACCCAAAGAGGATCATCTTTACCATCAGATCGTCCATGATTACACGGGAAGGGAATTTTCTCATGACACGGCCTTCTTCTTTCCCCGGTCCTTTAAAAAGGTAAGCAATGCCCAGCACAGATGCAACAACAAAGCACCCCCATGCAAACCAGGCAAAACCGATATGAATAAATATCCAGTTAGACCTGAAAGGGGGCCTGAGAGGATCCATCTCAGAGTATGTATTCATTCCAATAGCGAGCATCAGAAGTATGACGAGGGTAGAGCCCATTGATACAATTCTCATCTTGCGATAAAAAATGCCGCCCAGTATTGTTGAAAGGGCCACAAACCATGAACCGAGCTGGTAATGCTCGTAACTAACCATGACAGGAATCCTGCCGCTTACGTACCATCTCCATGCTATTGATGCTGTTTGAAAGCTGAAACTTATTATAAAAACTCCCCAGGCCCTGTTTTCAAAACGGTCTTTTTTGAATACAGTAACGATCAGGTACATTATAAAGACAGCAGTGTATCCGAACATTGCCGGCCATAAAAGTAATCCTTCAATGTTAGACATAAAAAACCTTTCTATTTATCATTTTTCATATACTATTTGTGAGTTGTCATTGAAAAAAATAGCAAATTATAAATGACAATTGGCAAATGACAAATATTCACTCTCCTGTAACAGCCTTTAAAAATATATCTTCAAGGGAAAGCGATTCTGCTTTCATCTCCAGAAGACCTGCCCCCATCTTTGCAAGTGATGAGGAGACCGCCTCCCTTATATCATGACCTGTTTCAACTTCTATCTCGAATGAATCTGCAGAGATCTTTTTAACCTCGATTACGTGTGATAAAGAGTTAATTCCATCGAAATTGACTTTGTCCAAATTAGCGACACGTACAAATATTTTCTGCCCTGAATCAATATTTTTCGAAAGATTATCTATTGAATCGCAGGCGGCAAGTTTTCCCTCATTAATTATTGCAATTTTCTGACATATGGATGTTACCTCCTGAAGAATGTGGCTGCTAAGAATAACAGTTCTCTTACGTCCCAGATCTTTAATCAGATCCCTGATTTCGATAATCTGCTTGGGGTCTAAACCTGATGTAGGTTCATCCAGAACAAGGATATCAGGATTATGGACCAGTGCCTGTGCAAGCCCGACTCTCTGCCTGTAACCTTTTGAAAGATTGCCTGTAAGCCTGCCCAGCTTGTCGGGAATGCCGCAAAGCTCCGCAACATGCTCTATATTCTTCTTTAGGTTGTTGTTGCTAACCCCATGTATTTGCGCGGCATATTTAAGGTACTCATTAACTGTCATATCAAGATATAAAGGCGGGTGCTCTGGAAGATAACCGATAGTCTTCTTTACCTCTTCAGGTTGTTCGAACATGTCTATATCATTAATCAGTACCCTGCCATCCGTAGGCGGGAGGTAACCTGTTATCATCCTCATGATGGTTGTCTTACCCGCACCATTAGGACCTAACAGTCCGAGTGTCACACCCCTGTCAACTGAAAAACTGACAGATTTGAC
>CAZVHL010000082.1:0-4622 GCA_964626925.1 uncultured Nitrospiraceae bacterium | reverse complement strand
TTTTCATATCTTATCGCTTCTTCTTCAGTGACCGGTTCACGGGTTTTATAGTCAACATAATGAAAAGTCCATTGCTCGACTGTTTTTAAGGTGGCAGTCTTACGATCTTTGGATACAATTGTCTCGATGAATTCTAATTCTTTCAGATCACTGACCATAATCTTTTTTTGTGTCTTGAGAAACAGGATATAAGCCCCGATCCGGCTAAGCTCATTATTAGACGTGAAATACTCCATGATATGTTCATCAGGTTTGGCAAGAGCTTCAGGAAGTATTTTATTATAAGCAGTGACAGTGTTCTTTATCTCAATTGATTCGTTAGAGCAGGAAAGAAGAGCGAACGATGTAAAAAATATAATTGCAATTTTATTCATGTTTAACCCAATATTATTTACCATTGTTCATTTTGCATTTATCATTTATGATTGAAAAAAATAATAAATGAACGATGGCAAATGGTAAATGACAAATCACTTTGTATTCTCCCTGATATATGAAAGCATCTCCATTCTCTGGTCATCAATCAGGCCTTCAAAATGCTTTGAATAAATGTAACTGGTCATATCTACTCCACTTTTTGATTCTTCAAGTATAATATAAATGCGTTCGTCAGGGTCAATTATTCTGATAAAAACACCTATAAGACCTATAAAGGATGTGATAAAAAAGAACCCTATTCCGGGTTCTCCTACTAATTCCATCTCAACCCAACGTCTTAGTTCCGGGAAACTTATCTGATAACTACCGGCCCCAACTTCATTATTAAATGGAACAAGTCCATTAAATAAAAGTTTATCCTTGCTGAAGACTTCAAGCATGAAAAAAGGATTCTTTACCTGAAGACTCTTTGTTTCAGGTTTTTTGTTATTCATTAGAAGGTCAGGATAAAAATTAATATTTAACCGGATATTCTCTTCTTTAACAGAAACGTCGTCTGCGGTTCCCTGCTGGTTTCTTAATGCCACAAAACTATTAAATACCACCTTGCCAACGGAATTTTTAACAACAATCCTGGGAGAAAACCCGCCCCTCTGAAGGATAAATTTCTTGCCGTCGATTATCAGCGGTTCATTAATCCTGACTTCTTTTTCCCATGATCGACTGTTTTTAATATCCTTCACATTAAAGACAGCTACGTATTCAACAGGATACCATGGGTCAGACTGATCGTATATAGAGTACTGTTTCACAAGACCAACCTCTGCATCAGGAAGGTTTAATCCCCAGACCGGTTCTTCTATAATATGAACAAGGCGGTCTTTATGTAGACGATAGGACTGACCCTCTGTAAAGCCGAGTGTAGCCCTGTATGCTCCAAAGTAATAAATAACCAGTCCTATTAAAGCAGTAATCAAAATGAAATGAAAAAATATCGACCCCCAGAAACCGGCCTTGCCCCTGATGCCTACAATAATTTTCCCTGAATCATTTTTCTGATCTCCAATTTCCCATTTCTGTTTCTTAAACCATGCCTTACTGAATTCCTCTAACCGTGCTGCATCAATATTATCAAAAGATATTTTCTGTCCCTCCTGTGCTGTAGAAAAAGGAAAATCAAATAAAGCTCCTTCTTTGGCCCTTTTTTTTGTAATAAGCCTGTCGATACTGCAAAGTGCTGTGGAAATAATCAGGAATATTCCTATGAAGCCAAATACATTACCACTTGCCAGGCTCTGGCTGTTATACCTTTCTCCGAGCCATAACAGGGTAGGGTGCTTTAAATGCATTTCTATCTTCTTCTCTTCAGAAAGAAATGTTGGATTTGGAAGAAATGCTCCTACAGCAAGCATAGTTGTTACAAGTATAAGAAGAATAATCGCCAGGTTGCGTGAAGTGATAATGTTCCAAATAGTTCGTAGAAGATTATTCATTTGAAAGGTCCTTCACAATGTTTATAATGTTTTTTATATCCAGAGATCTGACAATTGCATGGCTGTCTAGATTTGACGAACTGGCATACCAGTAATCTATCTTTTTCTTTTTAATGGTCCCTTTCTCTGAAGCAAACATCATTGCCCCTGATATCTCATAGTCCATGTTATAGTCTGTCACTGCAACCCTTTCCATGCCTTCCGCGTACTCGACTTCAAGGAGAAACTGCTCTTTGCCGAGGTCCCGATTTTCATAAATAAGCTTTTCAGCTTTCCATGCATTCAAACTATCTGTCAGTTCCATAATTCTTTTATCGGGAACAATAAAGCCATTATAATGCCAGAGGCCTTCTTTTTGTTCTATCAAATACTCATTTCCTTCTGTGGTTATGCGAATTCTTTGAGCCCTTTGTTGATTTATTTTAATCATATTGCGATAGGCAAAATCTGAATACTCGCTGTCCAGAAGAATCCAGAAATCCCGTCTTACCCGTAAGGCATCTTTTAATCCGGGATGGTGCGCGAGTATCCCTTTGTCCCATTCCGTTCCCCGGAAATAAACATTATAATTGCCCAATGAGATGCCTTTCAGATCATGTAATTCAATAGACAGTTTTTTTTCAATCCCGGCAAATTCCGGCTTCCACTCTACAAAGGCCTCAGCCTTTTGCGTATGCAATGTTTCGATCAGACTCTCTATTTCATCACGGCTTGCACGCATAGCTGCAGGTGATATCATATGCCAGTCATCACCCCTTTTTTCAAGCTCTATAGTGTCTTCATCTCTTTCAATTCTTATTCTGCCCAGTTCATCATTCTCAAAGAGAAACAGTCTCTTTTCCCTCAGATCCAGCGGCTTGAGGTTCATTGCTGTTACAAATTCTTTGTCAACAAGGAATATTTTCCCGAGGCGTTCTGAAAAGGCATAATGACCGATAGCGCTGGGTGATTCACCTGCGATGCGAAGGACATCTATAGTACCCTTGTATCCCAGTGAAAGGATAATGTGTGTGGTTTCAAATCCAAACTGATCAAGGTCTTCAGCATTTCCCACTATCTTGATAAGCCTCCCTTTGGCAAGAGCTTTGAAAAGGCTCTTAATTGCACCAAGGTCAGGGACATATTTAGCTGGTTTGGTTATTTCCCAGCTTTGCCCGCTTTTGCTGATCGTGATTGGTCCTCTTCCAGCGTCAAGGCGTAAAAACTCAATATCTGAAGTGTCTGCCCGGAAAAATCTGCTTTCAAAATCCTCTATTAATTTTTTTGCTTTAATACTGGGTTGCAAGTAGAAAAAATATAACCCACCCAGTAAGAAAGAGATGAAGAACAGGATTATTGTTGCCCGGTACTTCATAGAGAGCGTCTCCGGTACCAGACGGCAGTACCGGCGATTATTATGATCAGGGGAATTCCTATAGGTATCAGTAACTTTAAAACCCGGGCCTGCTCTACGGTAACAAACATGGGGATGAATTCACTTTTTGGAGCGCTTGCCTGAACAAGTCCTCCCTCACCAAGGAGCCAGTTGGTCACAATAATAAAGAGGTCGGCATTGCCTCCCACATTAATATAGGCATTTGATGCGAAATCGCTATCCCCAAAAACAATCAGCTTCATAAGTTCATCCTCTTGAGATACAAGGACAGCAAACACCTGGTTTCCCTCCTCTTCATCCTTCTGCATTATCCCGTCGCCGTTCATTTCAAACCAGGCATCTCTGGAAGACCTGACAAGAAATTCGTAACTCAGCCCTTCAATGCTGACCTTTGAGTTGTTTCTTACCTCATGGACTCCGGGGAAGACTGTTGTAAGGCTGAAATCACCAATAACAGGGTTTCTGAAATATCTTCTGACAAGAGGGGTAGATGGATCAGTACCAGCCACATTGACAGGATCATAAACAGGAAACTTACTCGTCTTAAGTCCAAAAGAAGCTAAGTAACTTCTCATCTGCCGCGGTTCGTCAATAAGCACAAGAAACTTACCTCCCCGTGACTTGTAGGCAGAAAGAATATCATATTCCTGTTCAGAAAGCTCGGACTCAGGAGATACTATCACCAGCAGGTCTGTGTCAATAGGCACTGTACCTGCAGATATCAGGTTTAATGAAGAGACATTATGCCCGATATCCTTAAGTTTCCCTGCTATCGTGCTGTAACTGTGTCGTCCATCATCACTGATATTCTTTTCTCCATGTCCTTCCAGAAACCTTACGTTCAAAATGTTCTTTCTGGTACCACTGATAAGAAGGTTTGTTAGCGTTTGCTCATTAACACCTGCAGCTTTAACCACCTTGCCTGCCGACTCTACAACAAAAGTGCCATAATCTTTGACATCATATTTGTTTGCTAACAGTGGTGCGCGGTCTAAATCATGAAGTTCATATACTATATGTTTGTTCAGGTATCTGTAGGCTTCAAGCAGTTCGCCTGCCCTTCGAAATTCCGGATTTCCCTCAACGCCGAAATAATTTATATTCAGATCATCTTTTATGGCAAGTGTAACCTTTTTCCCCGCCGGGGATAGAGAAAATTTCCTGATCGAGGTCATGTCATACCTGAAATAATACTGCCTTATTATCAGGTTTAATAACACGATGATGAAGACAAAAAAGACTACCATTAAAACAGTATTAATTTTAAGATGTGAAGATCTCTTCCTTGAAAATGTCTTGAATGCCTCGAAATGTGAGATGAAGAAAAAGCTCAGCAGTACAAAACCTGTCAGGGCAAAAGCAGAAGTAACAACAGT
>CAZVHL010000081.1:0-6539 GCA_964626925.1 uncultured Nitrospiraceae bacterium | reverse complement strand
TCCATGCCCATTCTATATGTAAAACCATGAAAGGGCGTTTTGTTGATATGCACCCATCTTATCTCACACTTAACCCACGCCTTTTCATCCGAAGGTGTCTTGAATTCTAATTTATATACTATTTCAGGAATGAATGAAGCCACGTGACTTTTAGACACGGTTATCATATGCAATCCGTGTTTGCCTATATTCTCAACAACTCCGGCATAATTGACACCATCACACTCAAGTACTGCCTCAAACGGCCCAACCGTTTCCCGTTCAGTGCATCTTTTTTCTTTATCCATATTCATCTATTTAACATATAACCTATCTGTAACTCAAGGGACATGATCGATTAGTCACAACAATTCTTCATTATAAAAGCAATATAAGTGCCAATTTACAACTGCCTGTTTTTAATCTATTCTTATTGTGAGATAGACAGTAAATACCGTCAACTTAATTTACATATGTAAGGATTGTCGACATTAAATGCGACAGCAAAAATCTCTGATTATCATTTATAATCTGATCGTGAAAAATAATATTTTGGCTGCAATTGATGTTGGAACCAATACATTCAGGTTGCTGATTGCGGAGGTCTCCCATCCCGGCAGTCATGGCAATTACTCCTTTAATGAAATTATCTCTGAACGAATAATTACAAGGCTTGGAGATGGAGTTCAAGAAAGGGGCTTTCTCAATGAGAGTGCAATTAATACGAGTATCAAGGCACTTAAGAAGTTTAGTACGCTTATCTCTGATAATAATGTCTGCATGATTTCGGCAATCGCAACGAGTGCTCTCAGAGAGGCAAAAAACAGTGCCATTTTTCTTGAAAGGGTAAAAGCAGAAACAGGTATCGAAATAAAAATTATTAGCGGAAAAAAGGAAGCAGAAATTACCGCATCCGGCATGTTAATTGATGTGCCAATACCAGAGTCGGCCCTGATGATAGATATCGGAGGCGGAAGCACTGAATTGATACCTATAATAAACAATAAACTTTTATCATCTGTAAGTCTGGATCTTGGTGTTGTATATCTGGCAAATAAATATATGCGGGAGGACCCTCCCCTATCCAGCGATTTATCCAGTATGGACAAGGAAATTAGCAGAACAATAGAACCCATGATTAATTCCTTCAGGGAATTCATAACAAGTGATACCACTCTAATCGGAACTGCAGGGACGGTTACAACACTGTCAGCGGTCTCGCAAAACCTTAAATGTTTTGACCATAATATGATCCACAATTCTAAATTATCAATTAATAAAGTAGCCGCTATTTATTCTGACATCTCTGTAATAAGTTCAAAAAAACGGTCCGGTTACATACCCTATGAAAGCGAGAGACTTGACATAATAGTGCCCGGAACTCTTATACTTCTAAAGCTTATGGAGGCGTTTAAGTTTAATACTCTCAACGTCAGTAATTACGGTTTAAGGGAAGGAATCCTCATAGAGTTATTTAAGGAGTGCAAGTATTGAAATTTAGAAAAGCAATCATCAAAGACGCCAGGGCAATACACAGTCTTGTGAATAAGTTTGCAAAAAAAGACGACATGCTTCCGCGTTCTCTAAATGAAATATACGAGCATATTCGTGATTTTACTATTGCCGTTGAGAATCAGAAAACTGTTGCTGTTTGCGCCCTGCATATCACATGGGAAGACCTTGCTGAGATCCGGTCAATTGCGGTATTAAAAAAATATCAAGGGAACGGAATAGGGGAAACCCTTATAAAGGGCAGCCTGAAAGAAGCAAAGTCTCTGGGCATCAAAAAGGTATTTGCGCTTACTTTTTATCCGGACTATTTTAAGCAGTTTGGCTTTAAGGATATAGACAAGAATGACCTGCCCCATAAAGTCTGGGGAGACTGTCTTAAATGTCCGAAGTTTCCGGACTGCGATGAAGAAGCGGTAATAAAACGACTGTAAGACTGAAATCAACAAATAACTTAGTTTGTCTTCAGCTGAATCCTGATATAAGCCTTTTTCATTAGCAAATTAATATGTTCATCAAGTTTTGTCTTTAACTTTTCTCTTTTTATGATTTGTTCTATTTCATCCCAAGCACCATAAAGATCTTTACCATTAAAATTATTCTTATTCTCTTCATAGTACCTTTCAATATGTTCAAAAGGTATATGTATGAAGGCTTTTATCCTCTTTTCAATATACTCTTCAATTAATTTTTGATTCTTATTTGTTATATCGTAATTTCCACTCGTTAAATATTTTTTTGCTTCTTCTAAAATGAGCGCATGTTTAATCATCCCCTGAAGAACCTCATGATCAGTCATTTCATTCCCTTCAGACAGTACTCTCTCAATCTCCTTTCTAAACTCTGTGAGTAAAATTATCTCGTTATTTACAATCGCAACCACTCGGTCAAGTATTTCGGAATGACCGGCATTACTGGATAACAGTATAATAAAAAATGCAGCATACAGTATGCACAAGCATCGCCTCATTATTTCCTGACAACTGACTCTAAAAGGCATGTCCAAAACTGAAATGCAGCTCCCCGGCGCTTTCATTTTCCTTTCTGCTGATTTTGTGTCCATAATCAACCCTTACCGGGCCTACTGGTGTATTGTATCTCAATCCTCCACCAGCGGTGTACCTTAAATCTCTATCAATGTCGTCTATAGTGTTCCATACATTTCCACCATCAACAAATGTGACAAGCCCGAACCCTTTCCCAAGTGGCCACCTGATTTCTGAGTTCAGAAGTGCAAAAATATTACCACCTGTTGGTGAATCATTTTGCCCCTTCGGACCAAGCATATCATTCTCAAATCCTCTCACCGTCGTACCCCCGCCAAGAAAATATCTTTCGATTAATGGCAATTCTTTTGTGCCTTCGAAACTGAACGCTGTACCGCCCCCGAGAGAGAATGCAAAAATGATATCTTTATAGAGTTGGAAAAACCAGGAGCTTTTAAAAGTTGTCTTGATAAAACCAATTTCTGAAAGAAACTCCTTAGAGGCAATTTTCAAGACAATGCTACTAAATGATCCCGAAACTGGATTAAAAGGATTATCCCGGGTGTCATAATGCAATGAAGGAGAAATACTGCTGATGCCAAGAGTGCCTGCATCTTCTTTGCTGAGTATAACACCTTCATCTACATCCGTTGTTTCGGTTAATGAATATTCATAATCAAGATTCAATTTCAGTTGATTAGACATAGCTTTTTCCACGCCGATCAATAAACCAAGCTTGTCAATTTTATAAAGCACATCTCTTGTATCAATATTTATAGCCCTGCTGTTCTCCTTAATTAAAGAGACTTTCAGAGGGATGTTTGGTTTGTTTAAGAACCACGGCTCTCTAAAATAAAATAAATACCTTTCTACTTTGGAGCTCTTTTTGGTCTTTAATCCTATCTCTCTATTATATCCGCCAAGGTTTCGATAGCTTATGTCAATCATTCCCCGGAATCCTTCATAATCTCCCAATCCTGCACTAAACTCTACCGCACCGGCATTGCCTTCCTTAAGAGAGACAACAATATCGCTAACAGATTTCCCTTCAATACTGATACCAGTGCTTACAGTATCGATAGATACTTCATTGAAAATACCAAGTCTGTAAAGCCGTTGCTTGACCTTAAGGAGTTCATCATAATTATATGAATCCCCTTCTTTAAAGGTAAATTCGCGTCTGATTATTTTTGCTTTTGTCTTGCGATTGCCATGTAAAACAATCTTGCCGATAACATAAGGCTGGTTTTCGGTAATTTGAAATTTAAGACTAGCTCTGTCACCTTTAATTATACTCTCAATTTTAACGGTTACATCTGCATAGCCTCTCCTCCGGTATAGGGACATTACACTTAGCCTTGCATTGCCTATATCAACAAGATTATATGGAGAATTGGTCTCTATACGAATAGCTTCTTTTATCTCTTCAGTGTTAATAGATTGATTGCCAAGAATCTCAGTAGAATCTATAGTCACTTGAGATCCTTCATTTATAATGAAATGCAGATTAAGGTTGCGGCCTTCATTCTCAAACTCTTTTTTCACATTAACTATTTTCATGCTAATGTACCCAAGGGAATTATAAAAGCCTATTAATGCTTCTCTGTCTTCGATCAGCTGACTCTCATCGTACTGTTTGCCTGCCTTCAACGATAGTCTCTGTTTAAGCGCTTTATCAGATACACTAGTGCCTTCAAAAATGATATTGTTAAGATAAACTCTGTCTCCCTCATTAATAAAAAATGATACTTTTATTTCATGATCTCTTTCTACGGTCGCAGCAATTCCTGCATAGTAATATCCCAGACTTTCATACAGGCCTTTGATACGATTTACAGCTTCCGCCACAGTCTCATCCGACACTTCTCTTTCTTCAATAAACAGCATTTTTTTTCTTAGTTTTCTTGAACTGACCGCCTTGTTACCGATAAATAAAACTTGAAGTTTCGGTCCGCTGTTAACAGGTATAACAAGTTCACCGTCACTAAATCTGAAAGGACCGATCTCCGGTGATAAAAATCGCCTTTTCTTATAATAAGAAGCTATCTTCTTCAGGTCTTCATTCAATATGTCCTGGTCATAAACAGCATACTCGACAGTTTTCATAACAGATCTGACTTCACTCAGAACATCAATAGACTTAATGATCAGTGGATCTCCCTCTAGAATATTAATGATCAGGTTCACCTTTGATCTATCATAATTTTCAACATATATCTCTATTTCAGCATCAGGAAAACCTTTCTTCTCGTAGGATTCAAGAAGGCTGCTTTCGGCCCTGTCCAAAAAATCCGCCATATAATCTTCCCCTTCTTTAAAGAAAAATATCTCCCTGATTTCACGTCTCCAGATATATTCATTACCGATAAAACTGATTTTATTGATAACAGGTATTTCTGTGGCGATATATATCAATTTGATTCCATCATTATACGGCTCAGAACGTACTTTCAGGTCAAGAAATATGCCCTTTTTGAACGCCCGTCTAATCCCCTTGCCAAGTACACGCATATCAAGAATATCTCCAACGTTAAAGCAGATCAGGTCAATGAGTTCTTCATCATCGATTCTTGTAAGGCCTTCAACCTCTATCTTCTTTATTGTTTTGTTTGTTACTCCCTGGTTGGAATTCAATATATCGGATTCAGCAGCATAGGACACGTTACCGAGCAGGAGAATTGTACAGATGACAATATAAAACCTGATTACTTTTTCAGAAAATCGGATTCCCATTCTTAGCTCTCTTTACTACTTAAATTCAAATCTGTATTTAACATCTGCTCCTGCGCTTCCCATCTCATCTCTCGATCCCAACAATGAGAGTTCCTTATTTAATTTGTATTCGAGTTCAATGACCTGCTCATCAGTGGTTCCAATAGCTGTGGAGTATGTGACTGATATCTGATCTTCCAGTAACCGCTTACTTACAGTTATCTTTGATGTGAATGCTCCGGTGGAAGTTATATGCGGTTCAACCTCAAAGCGTTCAATTCCTACAATATTTTTAATTTCATCCTGAATGTCTTCCTGTATGCCACCAGCTACAATTGAAGAAGCCTGCTGAGCTGCTATCCCTCCTTCAGCTCCCTGAATATCCTTGTTAGTATGTCCGAAAGTCAGTAATGTCAATACATCTGTTTCCGGAAGAGGCGGGTCTGAAAAAAAGGATAAGGTGAACTTATCGATTGTGCCGTCAAGGGAAAGTTTTATATAGTAATCATTTTTGTAGGTCTCAGCCAATACATGAAAAAGAGGATATATTTGAGCAGGGTCCACAAAATCTACGATGCTTCCTTCCAGAATCCTGAATTCATTCCCCCTGAAGTAGATCTGTCCTTCATCCACCTCTACTCTGCCGACAAGACCGTATCTTTCAACATTGCCAGCAATATTAAGATCAATCTTTACAGGCGCCTTTGCAAGATCGTTATCAATGAATATGTTTTCTGATCCTCTCACCTGAATATTCAGCTTTGTCTGTTTCAGAAAATCAGCATACCGGGACTGACCTTTCTTGATTTCTTTTAGTCCAAGAAACCACTTTTTCAGATCAATATTTTTTTCATACCTGGCTTTGTCAATAAGAACTTCTCCAGTAAGATTCGACCCTTTAGTGGAAGTTTCATAAAAGAGACTTCCATTGATGTTCGCACTGATCCCGTCCATCGCTCTTATCCTGATACCATCGAAAAAAGACGAGACAATTAATTTTTCCAACGAAAGCCTGCTAAAGTTTCCCAGGCCGGATAAAGTAATGGTGCCTCCTGCAAAATCTGTTGTAACTGAATCAAAAGTTACTTTGTCCCTGTTAAGCAAAAAGCTGCCGTTTAAAGGCCCGACCTTCTGAGGAAATGACTTGAAAATAGCAGAGACATTTTTAAATTCAATTTTTCCTATCAGTTCTGGTTCATCCCATGATCCTTTGAGATCAACATCGAAATTACCACGACCATCCAGAAATACAAACTCTTCTGTCAAAACCTTTAAAGGAGCAATGTCAATATCTCCTTTAATGGTCACGTCATAGCTATTGTTCAGCTTAATTTCTCCTGACGCGGATAATGC
>CAZVHL010000080.1:0-6543 GCA_964626925.1 uncultured Nitrospiraceae bacterium | reverse complement strand
GATGCAATAGTGCGGAAGAAGTTTGGATAATCACCGCTCTGAGTCAATGCCGGATTTGTGGCTGAAGGTGACATCGAGATGATATTTGAGTCTTTATAAATTCCCATAGCCGCTTTAGTAGCTCCACTGCAAATATGTCCAAGTACTACGTGAACTCCCTGCGATAACAGCTTGGTAGCTGTGTTTGTAGCTATTTCCGGTTTACATATATCATCTTCTACAAGAAGTTTGATCTCTTGACCAAGAATTCCTCCCTTTGCATTCAGGTCCTTGACTACAAGTTCTGCTGCCCTTACCGAAGGGATTCCGTATGATGCAAGGTCGCCGCTGTGAGGTCCGGCTACTCCCAGTTTGATCGTTAATTTCTCTGGTTCAGTGCAGGAAATCATGAGAGCGATAAATACTGTCAGAACTGTCAAGATAAAATGTTTTGCAGACATATATTTCATACATACCTCCCTATGGGAATTATCTTTAGATAACAACAAAAAAATAAAGTAATTATAGGAATTGCTGTAAGATAAAGCAAGAAATTCGGACATTCTTTTATCGTATACATGTTTCAGGATATTTATAAAATTCCGAAAAGAAATAAGATCATTGATTTTTTGTGTATAATAAAAGATTACTGATCTGAGGGGTAGATAATATGAAAAGAATATTAATAACTGGCGGCGCAGGTTTTCTTGGTTCTCATCTGTGCGAGAAATTGTTAAAGGAAGGAAATGAGGTAATCTGTCTTGATAATTTCTACACAGGTCGACGCGCCAATATTATTTCATTTCTTAAAAATCCGTTATTTGAAATGATCAGGCACGATATCTGTTTTCCTATTTACATTGAAGTTGATGAAATTTATAATCTTGCCTGCCCTGCATCGCCTATTCATTACCAGTTTGATCCTGTACAGACAACCAAGACATCTGTGCATGGTGCGATTAATGTGCTGGGACTGGCCAAACGTATAAAGGCAAAAATATTCCAGGCATCAACTTCTGAGGTATATGGTGACCCTGAGGTGCATCCGCAGCCGGAGTCTTACTGGGGAAATGTTAATCCAATAGGTTTTCGATCCTGCTACGATGAAGGCAAGCGATGTGCTGAAACGCTTTTCTTTGATTATAATCGTCAGCATAATTTAAAAATTAAAGTGGCAAGGATATTTAATACATACGGGCCACGTATGCATCCCAATGATGGCCGTGTTGTCAGTAATTTTATTGTGCAGGCTCTGCAGGGAAAACGCCTGACAATTTATGGTGATGGCAGCCAGACCAGAAGCTTTTGTTATGTCGATGATATGGTTGATGGTTTCGTCAGGTTCATGAATGCTAGTGATGATTTTATCGGACCTGTTAATCTCGGAAATCCAAATGAATTTACAATCCTTGAGCTTGCTGAGAAGGTTATTAAGCTAACCAAATCCAGGTCGAAGATAATTCTTAAACCTTTACCGCATGACGACCCTACACAGCGCAAGCCTGACATTAAACTTGCAAAAAAGAAACTGAAATGGAAACCCACTGTAGAGCTTGATGAAGGGTTAAAGAAAACTATTAATTATTTCAAAAAGATCATTTCTGATCCTTCATTCAGGATAGATTTCAAACCTGACAAGTAGTCTTTCTCTTTTTTGCTCTATCATGCCTTAATGAGCGGGTTAATCATGACAGAGTCTTCCTTATCAGCAGTGATGGTTACCTTTCGTCCGTCAACCGAGATTTTGCCTTCTGCAAAAAGCTTGATAGCGTATGGGAAAATCCTGTGCTCCTGTTTAAGTATTCTTTCAGATAGAGTGTCTTCAGTATCGTCATGATATGCAGGTACAGCAGCCTGTATGATAATCGGTCCGGTATCGACTCCTTCATCAACAAAGTGAACGGTACATCCTGAGATCTTAACTCCATAATCGATAGCGTCCTTATGTCCATGAAGTCCCGGGAATGAAGGGAGCAAGGCAGGGTGTATATTCACTATTTTATACCGGAACTTATCTACAAGTGCTCTGCCTACAACCCTCATAAAGCCGGCAAGAATCACCAGTCCGACATCTCTCTTTTTAAGCTCTTCAGCGATATGTGAGTAGTACGCATTTTTATCAGAAAAGTCACGTGGCCTGATTATGAGAGATTCAATGTTGTGTTTGCTGGCCCGTTCAATAGCATAGGCATCTGGTTTATCTGTTATCAAAACAGCTATCTTTGCAGATAGAAAGCCTGATGCAATGCTGTCTATTATTGACTGGAAGTTTGAGCCTCTTCCGGAAGCAAGAACACCTAAAGTTAAAACATTAGACATATTCTACCCCTTTCTTGCCTTTTTCAAGATGGCCTATTATAAATGCTGACTCTCCAAGTCGGCCAAGTCTTTTTATGATCTTCTGAGAGTCGGATTCAGATACTGTAAGCACCATTCCTATTCCCATATTGAATGTTTTATACATTTCGGTTTCTGATACAGTTCCTAATGTTTTGATTACATTAAATATACCATTGACAGGCCAGCTGCCTTTTTCTATAACAAATCTTAAATTTGATTTTTTCTGAAGAATACGTGGCAGGTTCTCGGTCAGACCCCCACCTGTAATATGAGCAATCCCTTTAACATTATAACTACGAATAATATTTAAGATGCTCTGGACATATATTCTGGTAGGTCGCAGAAGCTCTTCTCCAACAGTACATCCCAGTTGCCTGATCTTTTTCTTTGGACTGTATTTCTCGATCTCAAAAAACAGTTTTCTTGCAAGCGAATAACCGTTACTGTGAAGACCACTTGATGATAGTCCTATTAGTACATCGTCTCTAACTATTTTTGCCCCGTTAATAATTTTATTTTTTTCTACGGCGCCTACTGCAAAGCCTGACAGATCGTATTCGCCTTTATCATAAAAACCTGGCATCTCAGCTGTTTCGCCGCCAATCAGGGAACATCCGGCTATCCTGCAACCTTCAGCGATACCCTTTATTACGTCTGTAGCCTGTCTCATAGAGAGTTTTCCTGATGCAAAATAATCAAGAAAGAATAGGGGACGTGCACCGCTCGTAATGATATCATTAACGCACATAGCAACGAGATCAATGCCTACAGTACTATGCTTGTTGAGCATAAAAGCGATCTTGAGTTTTGTTCCAACCCCGTCAGTGCCGCTCACAAGAACGGGGTTTTTGTATCGCAAGCTGTTTAAATTAAAAAAAGCACCGAATGATCCTATGTCGTTCATGACACCCTGCCTGAATGTAGAGCGCGCCAGTGGTTTTATGATATCTACCATTTTATTGCCCTTGTCTACATCGACCCCGGATTTTTTATATGTAAGATTCATTTTTTCTCCTTAATATTGTTCAATCCCGCTTCTGCAGCTTTCTGGGCTGCCGCTTTTTTTGTTTTTCCTTGACCTGTGCCCAAAAGATCATCATTTATGAAAACTTTTACTTCAAACGTTTTCCTGTGCTCAGGTCCTTTTTCTTTGTGTGTTACATAATCAGGCAAAACCCCGAACTGTGCCTGAGAAACCTCCTGGAGTTCTGTCTTGAAATCAAAGACAACATTATCTGTTGTAAGTTTTTCTATCTTTGGAACTAAATAAGTGAGCACAAATTCTTTTGATTTTTTAAATCCGCCATCCAGATGTGTTGCGGCTATAACAGCTTCAATCGCATTTGCAAGAAGGGAAGGCTTTTCCCTGCCACCCGTAAGTTCTTCGCCCTTGCCAAGAAGAAGAAATGATCCTAAATCAAGACTTTGTGCAAACTCTGCCAATGTTGATTCCTGCACAGCGTAAGCCTTGATTTTTGACAGGTCTGCCTCGGTAAATTCTGTATATGAACAATAAAGGTATTCACTTACAATCAGCTCTAAAACAGAATCACCAAGGAATTCCATGCGTTCATTGAATAGATGATCCGGATTCTGCTGTTCGTGGGCAAATGATTTATGTGTAATAGCCTCTTTTAATAGAGCCTTTTTCTTGAACTTATGTCCTATGGAGTTTTCAAGACTTGACAAATCTTTTGATGAGAATGCATGCATTAGTTCCACCGAATCCAAAGGAATTAGACATCGTAATATTTAGGTCAAGAGATCTTGCATTGTTAGGTACATAATCCAGGTCACATTCAGGGTCAGGATTGTCCAGATTAATTGTGGGAAGTACAATTTTGTTTTTGATGCTCAGTACACATATTATAGCTTCCACTCCACCAGAAGCACCGAGCAGGTGTCCTGTCATGGATTTAGTAGAACTGACACAGAGCTTGTAAGCGTGTTTTCCAAACACCTGTTTAATTGCTAATGTTTCAATCTCATCTCCATATTTTGTTGATGTACCATGAGCATTGATGTAGTCTACTTCCTCGGGACGAATACCGGCATCTTTTAATGTATTCTCCATGCACTTTGCCGCGCCAACTCCATTAGGTACAGGGCTGGTTATGTGGTATGCATCGCAATTCAAACTGTAGCCTATTAATTCTGCATATATTTTTGCTCCCCTGTTTAATGCATGATCGAGTTCTTCAAGAACAAGGATACCTGAGCCTTCTCCCATTACAAATCCGTCCCGGTCAATATCAAACGGCCTGCTGGCCTTTTCAGGTTCATCATTTCTGGTTGACAGGGCTTTCATTGTGGCGAATCCCGCTATGCCCAGTGGACATATCGTTGATTCCGCGCCGCCTGCGAGCATCGCATCGGCAGTTCCATGCTGTATGAGCTTAAAGGCATCGCCGATTGAGTGAGTGCCTGAGGCACATGCAGTGGCAACAGCAGAGTTTGGCCCTGTGATTCCATAACGGATTGATATCTGGCCGGCAGTAAGGTTAATTAATGTCATTGGGATGAAAAAAGGAGAGACTCTTTTGTATCCCTTTTCAAGCATGCTTGTTTTATAGCGCTCAATCGCAGGCAATCCGCCGACACCGGCCCCGACTATAACCCCAATACGGTCTGCATTACTCTCGGTGACTTTGAGAAAGGAATCTTCCATTGCCAACGAAGCAGCTGCAAGGCCTAAGTGGATAAATCTGTCCATCTTTTTTTGCTCTTTTAAAGGAATAAACCTGTCAAGATCAAGATCAGGAACCTCAGCAGCTATCTGGCAGGGTATATCTCCGGCATCAAAAAGCGATATTTTTCTTATGGCAGAGCGGCCTTCCACAAGACCGTTCCATGACTTTTCGGTCCCTGTGCCATGCGGAGTTACCATCCCAACCCCTGTTATGACTACTCTTCTTTGCTTCATAATTAGCTTATACGATATTTGTAGTCAGCTCGGGAAAACCCTGTATCAACTATAATTATTCAATAATACAGCATTCTAACTGACTAAGCTGCTACGTTATGATTGATATATATAATTAATAATGGTGGTTAATCGGCGGATTTTTCTTCTATATATTTAATAGCATCTTGAACCTTCAATATTTTCTCTGCATCGTCATCAGGGATTTCAATATTAAAAGCTTCTTCAAAAGCCATTACGAGCTCTACCGTATCCAGTGAATCAGCACCAAGGTCGTCAATAAAAGATGCCTCGGGCGTTACCTTTTCACCGTCGACACCGAGCTGTTTCGCTATTATGTCCTTCACTTTTAATTCAACTGACATCAAGCACCTCCATTTAATTCATTTAATATTTATAGTTAAATTCTGATTAACAAATCATGATTATACATGTTTGGTATAAAATTTTCATTTGCAATCTGTTATTTGCTACATATACATGCCGCCATTAACATGGATTACCTGACCGGTAATGTAATCGGCATCTTTTGAAGCAAGAAATATAACTGCTGAAGCAACGTCTTCAGGTGATCCAAACTGGCCCAATGGAATAGCTTTTTTCATTTCATCTTTCACTGTGTCTGACAGACTGTCAGTCATCGCTGTCTGGATAAATCCGGGTGCAACAGCATTTGCCCTTATACCACGAGCTGCATATTCCCTGGCAATAGTTTTGGTAAGCCCGATCAGCCCGGCCTTGGATGAGCTGTAATTAGCCTGTCCGGGATTACCCATGAAGGCCACTACAGAAGATATGCTGATTATTTTCCCATATCGCTGCTTTGCCATGATTTTTACGGCTTCTTTAGCACATAAGAAAGATCCCTTCAAATTAATGTTAATTACAGCATCCCAATCCTCTTCCTTCATTCGCATTAGTAATGCGTCTTTTGTGATTCCTGCGTTATTTACAAGGATATCAACAGAGCCCAATTCTTTAGTGCATGTCTCGAATGCAGCAGCAACGCTATCATGGCGGGAAACGTCGAGTTTAATAGGAATACAGGCTACTCCGAAAGACTGAATTTCTTTGGCGGTTGTTTCCGCCATATCAATATTTAAGTCAGCTACTGCGACATTTGAACCTTCCTTTGCCATTTCCAAAGCGATCGATTTACCTATACCCTGGGCAGCTCCTGTGATTAGAGCGTTCTTGCCTTTCAGTCTCATAATACCTCCGTTAGTTTCAGATCATAGTAATTCAAGCGAATTATTATAAAATGTCGATTCTAATTAGGCAACTAAAATGTTAAGGAATGT
>CAZVHL010000079.1:0-6610 GCA_964626925.1 uncultured Nitrospiraceae bacterium | reverse complement strand
TTCAGATTATGTGCCATAGAAATAATGGTATTGGCAATGGTTGCATCATCTTCGTTAGTAATAATATCCTTTATAAATGAACGGTCAATCTTTATGGCATGAATAGGAAAACGTTTCAGGTAACTTAAAGAGGAATAACCGGTTCCGAAATCATCAATGCTTATGCGCAGCCCCATTTTTGTTAGTTCCTGGAAATTCTTTAATGTTGTATCTGTGTCTTCCATGACAGTACTTTCTGTAATTTCCAGTATAAGATCGGATGGTTGCAGGCCTGATCTTTCAAGTAGCGCTGATATGTCTTTAATAAGCGCACGTTGCTGAAAGTGATGACTGGTAAGGTTAACCGATATCGGAACATTGTAAATACTATTATCCTGCCAGGTCCTGCTCTGATTGCAGGCAGTTTCCAGCACCCAGTTACTAATAGGGACTATCAGGCCGGTATCTTCAGCAAGCGGGATAAATTCCAGAGGAGAAACCAAACCTCTTTCAGGATGCTTCCATCTTATCAGGGCCTCGACTCCTATGATTTTTCCTGACAGGGAGTCAACCTGGGGTTGATAGTAAAGTAATAATTCTTTCCGCTGCAGGGCCATGCGCAAGTCAGTCTCAAGGAGCAGTCTGTCAGCAGCCGTATCATTCATAGTCTTTTTGTAATACTGGTAGTTATTCTTTCCCTTACTCTTTGCATGATACATGGCAGCGTCGGCATTTTTCATAAGATCAAACAGATCATTGCCATCATCGGGGCATATTGCTATACCGATGCTTACTGTAATAAAGACCTCATGTTTGTTTAATACGAATGGCTGTGTCAGTGAGTCTATAATACGCTGTGCGACTTTAGCTGCATCTTCAAGTTTCTTGATTTCACTGAGAAGAACGGTAAATTCATCACCTCCGACACGGGCAAACATCGGGTCTATGTTATTATGGGTGATAGAGTCACTTTTACGGGTCATCATTCTCAGACGGTCGGCGATGCCCATTAACAGTTCATCACCTACAATGTGTCCAAATGTATCGTTGATGCGCTTAAAATTATCGAGGTCAAGAAACAATAATGCTGACAGCACATCATCTCTGCTATTGGCAGCAATTGTCTGCTCTACTCGATCTTCAAACAGGTTACGGTTTGGAAGATTGGTCAGTCCATCATAATATGCAATATAAGCCAGACGCTTTTCGGAGCTCTCCCTTTCGGAAATCTCCTGCTGAAGCATATCGTTAGACTGGGATAATTCCGCAGTGCGCTCCTTTAAGTTTGCCTCAAGATTATCACGGTTTTTCTTTAACTCCTCTGCCATTTCATTAAAAGATGAAGCCAGAATGCCAATCTCATCTTTTGATTTAACATCTGCTTTATGAGAAAAGTCTCCCTCGGCAATTTTTTGTGTGATGGTTGAAAGTTCGATGATCGGACCGGTGATTTTTCTTGATACAAATAAGGCAATTACTAATCCAAGAACAAAAACTATTACTAAAATTGCTGAATCAGGATACAGGAACCTGTAAAAAGCGTTCTCTGCTACTTTGGGATCCATACTTTCAAAATGGTTCATAATCAAAAAATATCCGGTTATTCCCAGTGTAAGACATACGAATGCGATTACGCCGAGAAAGGTTGCCATCAATTTTGTTCTTATTGAATAAAACACGTATTCCTCTCCAATATTTCCATTCGATTATGAACAGAAACATCACTGTCATTATATTGCTACATATACATAATCTCGGAATAAAGTACATAAATCTTTATCGAGAGCATTCATGGCACAGATCAGGTTAAAGGTGGGATCAATCAAATTCTACCGTGTTCAATGGAATGGAGAGTCTCAGTTAAGGCATCAGGAAAGCATAAAATACAGGAGGATATGAAAAAAGATTATATATTGTCTTCCATTTCCCATACGCCGCAGGGACATATGCCGGCGCAAAAACCGCAGCCAATGCAGAGATTACTGTCAACAATATATTCATATGAACCGTCTTCGGATTCTTTTCTGCTTATGGCTCCGTAATAGCATGTGGCTTCACACATGTGACAATCTCTGCAAACCCCGCATGACATACAGCGGTTTGCCTCTTCCCTGGGAGCAAACGGTTCGCCCTGGCAGACATCGTAATATGATGTCTTGATTTTATCATACGGTACCATTGGCTTAAGTGGAGGCATGTTGTAGGACCTTCCAGAAAGCAGTGCATGAACGGCACCAGCCGCTTTTCTTCCGTGTCCAATCGCATGTGTGACCAGACCTAGCCTTGTAGCATCTCCTATCGCATACACCTTTGGGTCGGATGTATGTCCCGCGTCATCAGATATAATCCATCCGTTCTTGTCCGTATTCACTGATGGAGGAAGAAACTCTGTCATAGGCATATCGCCAATGGATATTACAACAAGGTCAGCCTTCATCGTTGAACCGTCAGTAAAATATATCTTCTTTTCTTTTTTCAGATATTTTTCTGTAAATTTGGGCCAGACAATCTCCGTTCCGAGAGAGTTTGCCATTTCCAGTTCTTTTCCGAATGCAGCCGGTTCCTGTACGTCGACAGCAGTAACCTTCTTTGCGCCGCAGTGATAAGCTTCGATGGCAACATCCATGCCTACATTTCCGGCACCGATTATTACTACACTCCTGTCTTTCAGATTCGGCAGATCCCCGATATTGATGCCTTTAAGAAAATCATAGGCAGAAATCATATCCTTTGAGCCTGCAAGATTCATTTTCTTTGGCTTATGAGCGCCGCAGGCCGCTGCTACAACGTCATGAGATTTATATATCTGATCAAATTGTTTCCTGTTTACCACAGTATTAAGATGAACGGTAATGCCGATTTTTTTGAAACGCTCAATTTCCTTCAAAAGCACCCTCTGCGGAAGTCTTTCTCTCGGGACACAGAGTTCAAGTTTACCGCCAAGTTTGCCTTCTGCTTCATAGAGGTCGACGCTGTGACCTTTCAGGGCAAGCTGCCATGCGATCGAGAGTCCACCGGGACCACCACCGATTACAGCAACTTTTTTACCAGTCTTTTTATCCGGCCTGGGAGCCTTGACCTCAAGACTTGCCTTTCCCATTTCCTTGATGTTAAACGCCTTGTCCACCCTGCTCCTTGTACAGGCCTGCATGCATAAATTAGGACATATCTCTCCGCATACAGATGCCGGAAGAGGACTATACTGAAGCACCAGTTCCATTGCCTCGTGCAACTTGTCCTCCCTTATAAGCTGGGCACGTTTCTGAGTTGGTATTCCGGTAGGACAGGCATATTCACATGGCGGTGCATACTTATAATTATTCCAGAGAGGTATGAACCTCCGGTCATTGCCGGTCGTAATATACGGTAACGTTGTCAGGGGATGGGTTAGATATTCTGCAAAAATCCCGTCCTTGCCAACTCCCTTTTCCCATACTTCAGATCGAAATTCGGATATCGATGTTTTAAATGGTTTTACTTTGGCCCGTTCCTGTGCTGTATAAGGCACAAGTTTTTTCCATTCCTTCTTTGATCGCATCAGTTTTTTATAGTGATCTGTTCTCTTGATTGCCTTGAGATATGGCTTCATGTTGTCAGTGAGCCACTGCCAGTCCTGGTCAGTCAGCTCCAGGAGCTTCACATCTTTTTCACTGTATCCCTTTATAGGTCCGCGGAAGTATACTAGTCCTGCCACCATACCTACACATGGACGATAACCAAGAATATTCTCAGCATTTCTGGGATTTACTCCGCATATAACCGAAATTCCTCCTGCCTTAAACTCGGCGAATGTATCACCCACATCCCTGAAATACCAGGATTCCGGAGGATCAAATTTTGGATTATGTTTTGTCATCGTGTCGCAGCGGGCTCCGCCACTTCCCTGAACGTAGAGTCTGCCCTGGGCGCAGGCATTATGGGCACCATTTGTCACATCACCCAGGACTGTGATATTTGCACCGCAGTTTATCCAGCCTGCATCATCAGAAGCGCTGCCCTTTACTATTATTTCGGTACCGAACATCCCCATACTGCCGAGCCTCTGTCCAACCGGACCGTCGATAGTAATTTTTACTGTCTCGCCCCTCGGCCATATGCGTCCGCCAATTCCGTGCTGACCACTTGCGGTTATCTGAATTTTCCTCGCACCTTTCCTGACAGCTTCCTGGATCTTTTCTTCAAGAACCCGGGAAGAGATTCTTTTGCCTTTGGTGCTTCCAGTTATTGTTGCTTTTGTTTTTTTAACAGGCATAACTTATTTTAAGCCTCTCCGCAACCGCAGGGTCGTTTGCACTTATGCCGTCGGACATGCCTATAGGGAGCTCAGTGCTTCTGCCCATTGGAGCGAAAATCTTTTTCAGCTCCACATCCAGTGATTTGTATACTTCAACAACACGTTCTGCTACCTTCTCAGGGTCAAGCCTTCTGTAAAGTTTTGGGTCCTGCGTTGTTATTCCTCTCGGGCATCTACCGAGATTGCAGACATTGCAACGGTTGTATTCATCACCAAAACATTGCGCTGCAGCCTGCATAATGTATTTACCGATCGAAACAGCAGAAGCGCCGAGCATGAAAAGAGCGGCTGCATTTGCTGCAAGATTGCCTTTTTTACCAATTCCGCCCGCAGCTATCAGGGGCAGTTCATTCTGTTTGCCCTGAGCCACAAGATCAAGATAGCATTCCCGGATATTGGAAGCAATCGGGTGACCCATACTATCCATTGATACGTTATACGCGGCACCCGTCCCGCCGTCATCACCGTCAATCGATAGAGCTGCGGCATACGGATTTCTCACAAGGTTATTCAAGACCGCTTTCGCGGTTTTGCTTCCAGATATTTTAGGGTAGACAGGCACCCTGAATCCCCAGGCCATAGACATTGACTGGATCATTTTGGCGACCGCCTCTTCAATCGAGTATTTTGTTTGATGTGTGGGTGGCGAGGGCAGGTCAACTCCCATCGGCACACCTCTTATTTCAGAAATCAGCTTCAGAACCTTATGTGCCATCAAAAGGCCTCCGTCACCCGGCTTGGCTCCCTGTCCGTATTTAATTTCTATTGCACATGGGTCTTCCACCATATGGGGGATTGTCCTGACTATTTCATCCCAGCCAAAATAACCTGACGCTATCTGGGGAATAAAGTATTTAATGAATTTTGATTTCAAAAGTCGTTGAGGCATTCCGCCTTCGCCAGAGCACATAACAACCGGCATTCCCTCTACTTCATTTAAATAAGTTATGCCCATTGCGAGCCCTTCCCACATGTTAGGTGAAAGCGCGCCTATTGACATGCTGCCGATCATTACAGGATATATTTCACGTACCGGCGGTATGAACTTTCCTGTTTTTCTGTCAATGTCCAGTTTTCCGTTGACTATTTGTAAGGGCAGATCTTCGGCCGGAAGGATCCTGCCAAGGTATGTCCTTATTCTGAACTCATGTCTTCCAGCATCAAGTGCAGGGTCTGTGAGCATCGAAATCCTTGTGAATTTTAATTTATCAAGAGTTGAGTCACCGGGATCGTTTCTTCTTCCACCTCTCCGGTATGGACGACCGCCTCTGTTTTTGTGGAAATTGAATTTGTGAGCAGGATTATATTCGGGCTCTATAGCTTCGTTCGGGCAGACAAGCGCGCATGTTGCACAACCTGTGCAGTAGCGTATGATGTCATTTGACTGTTTGACTATTGTTACAACACGCCTGACCGCCGTTGGTTCCGGCATGGATCCTTCGGAATGAAGTGTGCGCTGAACTGCCACAGAGGGTTCAATCGAGTACATCGGGCAGACTGCGGTACATCTTCCACAGCGCTTGCACCTGTCGTCTCTCCATCTGACTATATAAGGGAAATCTTTCAATGCCAGGTCATGATTATTATCTAACCGTGCAGCTGGTTCCATACCGTCACCTCCTCTGCATCCGGACTAACAATGACCATATCGTATTTCATAGGAAATATGTCGAGAGATTTATCCCGTTCGGGTACTACGTTGTCGAGTCCGCATTCTTCAGACATAAGTCCAAACTTGCCTTTAAAACCTCCGACTACGCCGGGCCTCAGTTTCTTGGCATCCTGAAGCATAAAACATCTGCCGTCCGGAGTAAAACCGATAACACAATTAGGGCCGTCAATACATAGCGGTCTCAGAGATATCTTTAAAAGTTTTGCTGCATCACTGTCAGTTCTTGCTTCAAGCTCTGAGCTACTGAGCGGTGTCACAACATCTTTATAATATGTAAGGGGATAACCGAGCTGTTTACATGTATAGTGCAAAATATGACAGAAGACCTCACTATCGCTGTTGTAGCCTGTATAACCCGGGAACTCTCTGCCCATGAGGAATTCCCTTATAGGTATAAAGGCCGTATTTTCACCATTTGTCATTGTGCTGAAACCCTGAATGAAAAATGGATGGCATGCATAGAGATTGATAGCATAATTTGTATTTTGTCTGCCCTGTGCAAGGATAATTTTTGCCTTGAGTGAGGATTTATCAAGACCAAAAAATTTTCCAAGCTGGAGAGGGTCACCGACCTCTTTTAACGCAAGGATATCAGGGTAAAAAGAAAAAACTATAATAGATTCATCATTTTCACCCAGTTCCCTCAGAACTAACCGGGTATTTAA
>CAZVHL010000078.1:0-6613 GCA_964626925.1 uncultured Nitrospiraceae bacterium | reverse complement strand
ACTACAGGATTGAGTCATGCCAGAAATATTGTTATCGTAAGATCAGCTGACGCTGTAATCGCTGTTTCAGGTGAATATGGTACTCTGTCCGAAATAGCGGTGGCGTTGAAATTAGGCAAGCCAGTTATAGGCATTAAAACATGGGAAAACATTGAAGGTTTGATTGAAGCAGAGTCTTCTCAGGAGGCGGTTAACAAGGCTTTTGAGTTAGTCAATAAATAATGAATTTTATCTCGCCGTAAATAAATCAACCCCCTTGATTCCCGCTCCGGGAATCAAGGGGGTTGCAGTCTTTTCTGCGAGTTAGTTAGATATTGCTACTTACCTGACGGGTTATTCAGGTATTTAAAGAATTCACCTTTTGTAGATAAAATCAGCCAGTCTTTTTCTGATAACGTATTCTGATACGTTTCCATTGTTTTCAAAAACTGGTAGAACTCGCGGGAATCTTTATTCTTGTTATAGGCTTCAGCATAAATCGCAGTTGCTTTAGCATCCGCTTTTCCCATGATTTCCTGTGCAGTCTTATAGGCTCCAGACTGGATCTTCTTTAATTCGCGCCCCTTATCACCCAGAATCTTGGAGGCCTGACCCTGCCCTTCTGAACGGAACTTATCTGCTATCCTCAAACGTTCTGTTATCATTCGTTCAAATATTTTTTGCTGAACTTCCTCCACGTAATTAATTCTCTTAAGTCTAAGGTCGAGCAGTTCTATCCCGAGTTCTAATACACGCGGAGCAGAAGCTTCTAAAATGGTTCGGGTTATTATTTCTCTTCCATATTTAATTTTAGCAAGTTCTGAAACCACTTCACCGACTAACAACTCCTCACTTGTCATCGGCGTTCTGTTGGTAGTGCGGACAAGTTCAACAAGTTTATGATTGGCAATAGCATTTCGGGTCTCACCGTCAAGGATATCATCTAACCTCGACTGAGCGCCTCGCTCATCCCGCACACGCTGGAAGAAAAGGAGCGGGTCTTTAATTCTCCAGCGAGCATACGTATCAACCCAGATAAATCTTTTGTCTTTTGTTGGAATCTGGTTTGGATCACCGTCCCATTCCAGAAACCGTCTATCAAAAAAATTGGCGTGTTGAATAACCGGAATCTTAAAATGAATGCCCGGAGAAGTAACAGGATCACCAACAGGCTTACCAAATTGTGTGATAATTACCTGCTCGGTTTCCTGAACAATATAAGCTGCAGATACTACTACAGAAATAACGATCAGAATAATGACAGCAACTATTAAAGGTTTGGCTTTATTCATTTTGTCCCCCCTTTATCAAACTGGAACAGCGGCAAAATCCCGGTAGCGTTCTCATCAGTAATTAGTTTTCGTCCAACCTTCTGCATCACGTCATTCATTGTTTCAAGATATATTCGTTGGAGGGTTACCTCCTTGGCTTTTAAATACTCCTTAAAAACAGCGCTGAATTTAGCAGCATCTCCAGCGGCGTTGTTCACCCTTTCAAGAGCATACCCTTTGGCTTCTTCAATCGTTCTTTCTGCTTCACCCTTGGCCTTTGGAACGACTTTGTTATATTCAGACTTTGCCTGGTTTATTAATTTTTCCCCCTCCTGCTGTGCTTCGTTAACCTCATTAAATGCAGGTTTTACGGATTCAGGCGGATTAACATCCTGCAGCACTACCTGGTCAACCTTTATCCCGAGCTCGTACTGATCACATAATTCCTGCATTTTTACCGTGACCGTTGTGGCTACTTCCTGGCGGCCAACCGTGAGTACCTCATCAACTGTTCGGTCCCCGACTATTTCACGCATCACAGCTTCGTTAATATCCCTGAAAGTCTGTACCGCATTTCTAACACGAAATAAAAACTTGTAGGGATCCTTAATTCTGTACTGCACAATCCATTCAACTTCAGCAGCATTTAGGTCACCCGTAAGCATTAAGGATTCATCCTGATACCTGGTCGCCGAATATCGTGTCTTTACACCGGGAGTCGATGTCCTGAATCCAAATTCCAGCTTCAGCTGCCTTTCAACCGGAACCTTATATACCTGTTCAATCCCAAAAGGCAGTTTAAAATTCAATCCCGGATCAACAGTACGCGTATATTTACCGAACTGCAGTATTACACCAACTTCTTCCGGCTCTACTGTGAACCACAGAGAAGAGAAAAAACTGATCGCCAGAATAATAGCTACAACCAGAGCAACTACCTTGAAATTTATATTGGGCGGCTTAAAATTTTTTAAATCTTTAAAATCCGTGAAATCAAATGGCGGTTTCTGGTCCATGTTTCCTCCTGTTTATTAAATGAATGCATATAGTAATCAAAACCGGACTAAATAGCAATACGCGTCAATTTTCATCAAATCACTTGAAATAGCTGGGATATTAGTCTGATGCCCTTGACTTAGCTCTCCTCTATGCTTTACTTTCATAAAGTTCGAACACAAATTATGTCCGGAGGATCAATTGGCTAAAAACATAATGTATTTGTACGGGAAAAATTCGGTACTGGAGCGCTTGAAAGCGAATCCCGAAAGCATAAGGCAGATTTTTTTTCAGGATAATTTTAAATCACCTGAGATAACAGGATTGATCAAGTCTATGAAGATCCCATTCAAGACTGTTTCTGAAAAAGAGCTGCTCAGGATTAAGCGCGCAGACCGTCTTCAGGGCATTGTTGCAGAGACAGACAAGTATGTATACATTCCATTTGATGACCTCCTGCATGATGGCACCAAAAACGCTTTGTCGCTCATTTTTCTTGATGGATTGAATGACCCGCATAACCTGGGTTCTATCATCCGAATCTCGGCCTGTTTAAGTGGCTTCGCCATTATAATACCTGAGCATGCTTCCTGCGAAGTGAATGATACGGTAATTCATGTTGCATCCGGCGGGGAAAATTTTGTTCCGGTATCAAAAGTCACAAATCTTTCTTCCTCTCTTCTCAAGGCGAAAAAAGCCGGTTACTGGGCTGCAGGTACTATTGTGGAAGGCGGACAGGATATAAATAAGACTTCTTTTCCATTTCCGCTATGCCTTGTACTGGGCGCAGAAGGTAAAGGTATCAGATATGGTATTCAGAAACACCTTGACCTGAAAGTTACTCTCCCGATGAAAGGTGCCCGGCTTTCGCTGAACGTTGCCATGGCATACGCAGTTTTTGCTCATGAAATAGCAAAACAGAAAAGCGAATAGGTAAATTTGTTAACTGTTAACTGCGGGTACGATACTTATTCCCCTGTTCTCTCCACGTCCTTTACCATTAATTTTGTCACGGCCATGGCAAAAGCCGCCGGGTCCTTTGGCTTCGATCCTTCAATCAAAAGCGCCTGATCATACAGCAGATTGATATACTCACCAAGAACAACGCTCTTTTGCTCTTTTTCAAAAAGACTTTTCATCGCCTCAAAAATCGGGTGAGCCGGATTAATCTCAAGAATCCTCTTGCCTTCAGGAATAGCCTGTCCCATCGATTTAAGCAGTTTTTCCATCTGGGGATCCATGTCACCTTCATCCCCGACAAGACAGCAGGCCGTGTCCTTAAGCCTGCCCGAAAGCCTGACATCTTTAACATCATTTTTAAGCTGATCCTTTATAAGCTCAATAAGGGCTTTATATTTTTTCTCTGCCTTTTTCTTTTCTTCTTCCTCTTTTTTATCTAATGTCACATCACCTTTTATTGCAGATTTAAATTTCTTCTCCTTATATTCAAGGCCACCAACTATGAAATCATCCACTTCATCCAGCATTATCAGGACCTCATAACCCTTAGCTTTAAATGCTTCGAGATAAGGTGATTTTTTTGCCTCGTCATAGGAAGTCCCTGTTATGTAGTAAATCTCCTCCTGGCCTTTTACCATATTGTCTACATACTCCTGAAGTGATATGTAAGAGTCAGCCGGCTTGTTAGTGGTCTGAAAGAGCAGCAGATCGGATATCGCATCTTTCCTGGAAAAATCAAAGTGAATACCTTCCTTTAATATCTTTCCAAACTCTTTGTAAAAAGTGAGATACTTGTCATATTCATTTTTCTTCATATCACTTAAAGTATCGAGCGTTTTCTTGGTAATGTTCTTATTTATAATATCAATCTGCCGGTTAGACTGGAGTATCTCCCTTGAAACATTGAGTGGCAGGTCTGATGAATCAACCACTCCCTTGATAAACCTGAGATAGCGGGGAATCAGCTGTTCACAGTGATCCATAATCTGGACCCTCTTAACATAAAGTATAGGACCAATCTCGTAATCCTTGTAGTGTATGTCTAATGGCACTGTTGACGGAATGTATAGAAGAGCCGTAAATTCAGACGTCCCCTCTGCCTTGAAATGAATAACTCTGGAAGGGTTCGTGAAGTCATGTGAGACATGTTTATAAAACTCGTTATATTCTTCCTCTGTTACTTTGGCTTTATCTTTGAGCCAAATAGCCTTTTGGGAGTTTAAAACCTCCTCTTCTTTAATTTTGACCTTCTCCCCTTTTTTCAGCTTACTGTCTATCTCACGTTCAACATCCATAACGATCGGATGCTCAATGTAATCGGAATACTTGCGTATTACCTGCTTAATCTCCCATTCCTCAAGATATTTCTTTTCATCATCCTTGAGATGTAAAATCACATCCGTGCCATTCTTCTCTTTCTCGGCATCCTCTATGTTGAAAAAACCGTCAGCTGATGATTCCCACCTGATGCCCTGACCTTTCTGCCCTGCCATTCTTGTTAAAACCGTCACACTGTCTGCTACCATAAAGGATGAATAAAATCCAACGCCAAACTGACCTATAAGCTCCGGGTTATCCTTTATCTCCTTGCTCTGCAGTGCTGCAAGGAATTCCTTGGTCCCTGAATGAGCAATAGTTCCCAGGGCTTCTATAATTTCATCTTTTGTCATACCTATACCGTTGTCACTGACAGTCAATGTTCCCGCATCTTTATCTACTGTCAGCCTGATCTTGTAGTCCGTCTCGCCTTCCATCACGTCTTTGTTTGTTAAAGATTCATATCTCACCCTGTCGATAGCGTCCGATGCATTGGAGACAAGCTCTCTCAAGAATATTTCCTTGTGGGAATAGAGAGAGTGAATCATCAAGTCAAGCAGCTGCTTTGTTTCAGTCTTGAATTCCATATTAACCTTGCTCATCTGTTTATTCACCTCTTTTTATAGATTTATCATATTGACTTTGAAACCTATTTTTATAATGAAATGCCTTAAAAAAGTCAATTTTTTGGCTTTGAGTAACATCAACCGACAACTATATGTTGTATTTTTTACACATTTGTGAATTATAGTTACACCATGAAAGAAAAGTAACGAATAATTTTGTTTTATGAGACATATAGAAAATACCGGAACTGATATAAATTTCACTAAAAATCAACAGGTTAAATCAATAGACCATTTGCGGTTAACGTTTTATTGAACAAATTTTGATCATGGCATAAATATTGCTAAATTTTCTTTAGTGAGTGAAATGGTTGCACTGAAAAGTTGTGAAATATTAGACGAACTAAAAAAACTCGGAATAACCTCTACATCTGAAGCCATTCAATATATAAATGAATACTCTTCATATTATACTCTGAAAGATCTGAAACAGGGGTATAAAGAAGAAGCATAATATTGGTTGTACTACTTCAGCTTGTCAAGCATCCGTTTTGATTCCTGCCCAATCTCATTGTCCGGATTGATTTCAACAGCTTTGCTTAAGGCAGATTTTGCCTCTTCGATTCGCCCTGATGATGAAAGAACGAATCCAAGGCTTATCCATATCCTTTGAAATGACGGATCTGCTTTGGTTCCCTTTTTTAATGTATCAACTGCAATTACCGGCCTGCCTGTATAAAAATAGGCCAGACCCAGATCATTAAATGTATCAGCATCATCAGGTTTGAGTTCCAGCGTTTTTTCATACAATCCTATTGCCTGAATATAATTCCCGCTCTCGAAAAATTGGTCTCCACGTGAGGCCATAGCCAGAGGATCATTTAAATCTATATTAAGTTCCTGCATAGATAACAACTTAGTAGAGTCCAGTTCGATCAACGGAGCTGAACGCTGCGGTGCCTTATTAGTAGTTACACGGGCAGGTTCATTACTGTCTGAACAACCTGCTGTTGCCAAAGCAAGCGCAATTACCGATATAATTATCATGAAAGTGGTTATATTGATTTTTCTACCGGTTCTCTCGCGCATGCTTAACAATACATTTTTCTATGGTTAAAGTCAAAATGTTACTTTATTACACAGTAGAGCATCAAAAGAGCTTCTTCCTAAACGCCATGTTATTTCAGATTTTTATTTCAATCCCGGTTTTGATATACTTTAGAAGGCAATGCGGAAATTAAAAAATAATCTATGAAAGAATTTACCCTGACACAGGATACAGGCGGAGACTGGGTAGTCACGACTGAAAAATTACCCGGCTTTATTGCCAAAGGGAAAACCAAAGAAGAAGCCATAGAAAAAATGAAGGCCGCTTTCAGAATGTATTATCCATGCGGCGAATGTAAAGATAAATAATGAACAGCCAGATTGCATGAAACCGTTAAAAACAGGGTGTTTTCTATATGGATAAGATACGATAACAATAAGCGGATGATTAACAAAGCATCAACTCACCTGCGAAGT
>CAZVHL010000077.1:0-6640 GCA_964626925.1 uncultured Nitrospiraceae bacterium | reverse complement strand
TAATTAAGTATTTTTCCTCTTTGAGTCGAGCTTCTAAAATGCCCTGAGAATTAGATTTAACTCCTGAAGATTTTATGAGTGAAATATATTTGTCAAGTGTTTCAAGGTTCTTTTTAGAGGGTGAATCTACAAGGGCTAAAAGGGCTAATTTCCGCAGTGCGTTTATGCCTTTACTAGTTAATGCTACATCGGGATCAAAGGCTGTAGTTGCAAGTTTTTCTGGTATGCCACGATCATCTTCAGACTTTAATTCTATCGTGGCCTTCGCCGCAAGATAACGCCAATTAATAGATTTAACCATGTCTTTTTCAATGTATTGCTTACCCGGTGTATAGATATCTGCATAGATATCTGCCATGATGTTACGAAATTGCCAATAAAATGGATCTTCTGCTATTTCCTTGATTTTATTTTTAGCTTCCGATATTTCAGCCTTCTCGCCATTGAGAAGATATACTAGACTCAATGCGGCGGTGTCACGAGTGATTGTTTTCTTCATAACCGGAACATTGCGAGCATAGCTATCCATTACACCGAGACTATATTTTACTTGCGCATGAATGTCGCCTCGAAATGCATGAAGGTAGTATACGGACATCGCCCCATCTACGTTACCATTAGCGAGCATGAGGTCAGCATCAGCTACGGATTTTGTGGCTGGGTCAAAATAGACATTCTGGCAAGATGCTATCAAAACGCATAATAGTATGAGTAGTAATAAATACTTCGAGGTTTTATAATCCACACACTCCTCCAATCTTAAATTAATGTTTGTTTGCAATGTGAAACTTGACTTAAATATCCCCAAACTTTTTTAGTAAAAGATACATATTTGTTTGGCCGCTTTCTATTGTTATAGATTTAAGTGTTTTACCATCCTTGCGAACAATGTTTGGATTTGCACCGTTTTGGAGTAGGAACTTAACGATTTCTATTTTGTTTCGCTTCACTGGTGGGTAAAGTGGCGTTTCTCCAAGAACCCTAACATCATGAGCATTGATTATATCTGTATTGGAATATTTTATATTAAGATCAGCACCATATTCAACTAAAAGTTTTAAACATTCCCAGTCACCACGTTTCGCGCAAAGATATAATAAAGGTACTATTTTGATTGACTCGTCAGTTAACCCACTTAATACTTCGAGGTATTCGTTTGGGTCAGCTCCGAGATTGAGAAACCTTCTCGCTAATTTGACCTTGTCCCCATCACGTAATCCTGAGTTGGTTATAAGGAAAAAAGCTGTGTTAGTTTGGACTATGCCGCCAGTATGTCCTGTTTTCTCCGAGGCCCTCCTGTATCTATAATTTGGATCGGCACCCATATCCAGCAATTCGTTAATTTTTTGGACGCTTTTGGTAGGGATCACACCATCTTTAGATAGATTTAAGTACCATGTAACCAATCCACCAGCGAACTTTCCAGCTTCAGTGTGCATTAATATTGAGAGTTCTTCATCATACTCTCTCGATACAATATATTTGACATTTGGTATGACGTAGATGCTAGCAACCCTTGAACCGAATTCCTGTGCAGCCTGAGCTAACTGATTATCCTTTAGCTCGATGGCGAGCGATACAGATGATGGGTAGGTTTTCTCGATAAACATGGTAAGGGTATGCTCCACTTCTGAATCAGAGGACCAAGCAAACAAGTCTACCCTTTGCTTTTGAGCGTCCACTATGGCCTTTGCTAGTACTTTCTTTAAATTGTTAGACTGATAACTTTTAAATACACTTTGATCCGGCTTTCCGTATTCGTTAGCTATTTTCTTATACGATTTATTCACGATGGCTTTAAGAATTTTTATATCTTTTTCATGCAGTATCCTGAATATATAGGGACGATCGTACCGACTACCTTCCTTTCTGTAAGTTGCTGATATCTGGTATGCGACACAAGCATCCTTTCCAGGCATGAAATGTATGGAAACATGTTCGTTAAGACCACGTTTTACATAACTAGAAGATCCACTTTTGTTTTTCAGGAAATTTCCCACTCCGGACTCTTTTACATCAAGCAACTTATCCTTTACCCTGCTATCTACTGTTATAAAATTGTTTCGAATATCAAAATTCTTTGGGAAAGATAGCAGGTCACTTGTTGAGGAACAGTTAAACAATTTGTGGCCTTCAGCAAAATCCTCTCCTACCTCTTTAACAGATTCCAGGGTCATACCTAAACGGTAGCTTCTTATGCTAGCCTCTTTGATTTTTTCATTTGCGTCGTTTACGCTATACCCTTTCACCGGGACAGCTAGCACAGTGATTGCAATCAACGATGACACAACCCACTTGAAGCAACTCTTTAGAACCATTTTGGGGCTCCTTTTGATAATGATGAATTGGTTTGACATTGCACCTCTTCCCAAAACCCCATACAGAGTACAAAAGGGATCGGGGATGGGTCAAGGGGGGTAAAGAAAAGGCAACCCTTATGGCCGCCGAATGAGTTCAAGAACAAGAGATCTAAACTATCCAGTCGTTTTGGCCCTCAAGGCTTTCATCATGCTCTGCCCATGATCCTCCAGTGCCTTCCGCACATGATCCTGTGCGAATCTGGCATAAATAGCTGTTGTTTTCACATCCTTGTGGTTGAGGATGTGCTGGACAAGGTAAGGGGTATTACCTGCCTGGACAATCCAGCTTCCCACGGTTCGCCTGAGGTCGTGGATGCGGACATCACTAAGTTTCGCGGCTTTGCGAAGCCGACGCCAGGCCTTGTCGAGGTTGACAATAGGTTCGCCCTCGATCCGACCTGGGAAGATGTAAGGATTGTCCTCCAGGCGCGGCAGGCTCCTCAGGATAGCCAGGGCAGGCTCAGATAAGGGTAGGTAGTGGGTTCGCCCGGATTTTGTCTCTGGGAAGGTCAGAATTGCCTGGTCCCAGTCTAGATGTTCCCATTTCGCTGCTAACAACTCTCCTTTTCTGGCTCCCGTCAAAAGGAAAAGCCAGATCAGAGCCCTCACATACGGGTTGGACTCCATGTCGATGGCCTCTACAAGCTGTGGAAGCTCGTCAGGCCGCACCCACCGGTCACGTTTAACCTCTTTGTTGAATTTGACTTTAGCTGCGGGGTTTTGATGGTTTGGTGATGTTAGGTTCCATTCCGTTGCCAAGTTGAAAAGGGTGGCAAGAAGGCTGACAACTCTGTTGGCTTCGCAGGGAGCTTTTTTACTGATCTCGGTATGGAGTCGGTCCACATCAGTTGATGTAAGAGCTTCAACTTTGATCTGTCCCCAGCGAGGAAGGATGTGTTTATCCAGGCGCCTGAGATCCTCCTTACCGGTCTTTTTGTGCCTAGCATGGCGCTCCATGTATATATGACAGAGATCCTTTATGTTCTTCGCTTGACGCTTTGCAGTCCGTTCTGCCATGGCATCTTTGCCTTCACCGGCGTCTAACAGGATCTGCTTGGCCTTTTTCCTGGCTTTTTCAAGGGACATGAACTCGGTCTTGCCAACGACCATGAGCCTCTGGCGGCCGGTTACCCTGAAGTAGACAATGTAGACCCTACGACCGGATGGGTAGACTCTAACACCGAAGGAGGGGAGGGAATCGTCCCAGCGAATGTCCCGTGGGTAGGTTGTTTTGCCATTTTTCAGCACGGGCTCCTTCTCATATTTCATTCGCCCGATAGAAGATTTTGTGAGTTTCATGGTCCGTCCTATGAATATAAATTTACAATCAGTTGTTCTAAAAGTTAGCAGTAAGTTAGCAGGAAGGATAGCATAGTATCGAATCAGATGTAAATGAGATATTGGAAAACTTATTTAATAATGGTAACTTATAGTAGAGGAGAGTATTCTATCAAACTCGAAAAAACTGATTCGTAATCAGTAGGTCACCGGTTCAACTCCGGTTCTCGGCTCCAATAAAAACAAGGGGTTAGGCGATTATCGCTATAACCCCTTATTATGTTTAGGGGTCCATGCAATGTCTATGCAATGACACAAGGGCTGTTGGGGGAGGTTACAGGGGGGTTAAGGCAGGAAAGTCTGAACAATAATTGTAACTATGGCACCCACCATAGCACCCAATACAGTACACACTACGTTAACTTTCCAATTTGATAACAAAGTTTTGTTAAGTATTCGAGTATTTGATATTTCTTCCCTAACATTTATTGAATCAGCCAATCTTTCATGTGTTGACATTCTACCTTGTGGTGCCCAGTTGTCACACTTATGAGATTTTTCAAAGTATGCTTGATGAACCTCGCAGTAGAACAAGAATTTCTTCGTGCCTTCCACTCGTTCATTTCCACTAATGTGCCTACATATTCCGCAATATTCCTTCATCTCACTGCCCCCCTTTTCTACTATTAGCATTCACCCCCCGAAATGGCAGTGTGAAAAAGTGACTGAAGCCCCTGTACTATTGTTTAATGCCTTCTAGGTAGCACTGCTTACATCCCCTGCCTTTTGTGCGAGAACCAATAACAGCTTCCCATTCATGTCCCGTGCTACATTTCCACCAGACTTTCTTTCCACTGCCTGGAGTAAAATCTTTGGGCTTCAAACCTTTGTTTTTAGTTGGATGCCATTCTTGTAACAATTCAGGATTTGATAAGGCAAGGTTTCTTTCAGGAGAAGGTTTAGTCCCAGCGCAATATGGGCATCCACTTTCACGTGCTGTTCGATTAGCAATTCTAGCTTCCCATTCATGCCCATTTTCACACTGCCACCAGACTTTTTTGGCACTGAATGCTGTGAACATATCTGGTTTAAGGGATTTGTTTTTCTTAACACACCATTCTTTCGCTACATCTGGATATTTTGTGGCAAATGATTCATCAAATGGGGGGGCAGGAAGTTGGGATAGAATATGATTATATTCATTCTCATTCTGTAAGATTCCCATTTTAATGTACTGTTTGATACTTTTCTTGGCTTTTGGTGGGATGTTTGAGTAACGACAGATTTTCTCTATTAGGTTTGCGATAATTTCAAAGTGCCTTTGATGTATTTCGTATTCGATATCGTTCTTGTCAATAATGGGCAATCCTTTTTCACGGATTCTAAATAGTGAAACACCAAGTTCATTCAACTTATGTTTTTTTGTTTCATCTTGTTTTTGTCTATTTTTATGATAGTAAAGGCTATCAAATTCGATACCAATTTTATGTTGTGGCAGGTAAATATCACATTCATTATTATCTATTTTCTCACGCCACAAAACTTCATGAAAAATTTTCTTAAATTCGGAATATATTCGAACTTCAAATCTTGAAGTTTTACTTTGACAAATGGGACATCCACTACCGCTAGTTCTATCATTAACTTGTGCTTGCCATTGATGACCTTGCTTGCATTTCCACCAGACTTTCGTTCGCCCTCCTCGAGAGAATGATTCAGGTTTTAGATCCCTGTTCTTCTCATAGTTCCACTCCTTAACTAGGTCGGGATGTGTAAAAGCTATGTTTGTGTTCCATGCTACTTTTACACCTGAACAATAAGGACAGCCCCTACCCCTCACTCTCTCTTTTGGTGATGCCTTATATTCATGTTCTTCCTTGCAATTCCACCATACTTTTTTACCGCTACCATACGTTATGTGCTTCGGTAACAGGTTGCCGTTTTTTTCAAAATGCCATTCTTTTGCAATTTCCGGATATAAATACTGCAAATTGTTATCGTCAGAAACTTTGTGACCAGCACAATAAGGACATCCTCTGCCGGAAGTTCTATCATTTATGCTCGCTTTATATTCATGTCCCTTTTCACAATTCCACCATACCTTTACTTTGCTACCATGTGTGAAATCCTCTGGTTTCAATCCCTTGTTCTTCTCTTTATTCCAACGTTTTGCAACGTCTGGACGTAACTTCGCAAGGTTATATTCATCCGAAGCCCTCTTGCCAGAGCAATACGGACAACCCCCACCGCTTGTTCTGTAAGCTATTACAGCTTCCCATTCGTGTCCCTTACTACACTTCCACCAAACCTTCCTGCCACTTCTAGGTGCAACTGCAGTTGGCTTTAGTTTTCCATTTTTTGTGGAATGCCATTCCTTGGCAATCTCAGGATATATTGCTTTAATGCTGGTGCTGGGCAAAACAAGCCGTCCAACGCAGTAGGGACAACCCCGCCCGCTTGTTCTGCTTGCTATTACAGCTTCCCATTCATGCTCCTTGCTACACTTCCACCAAACTTTCTTACTGCTTTTAGGTAAGAAACTTTCCGGCTTTAACCCATCGTTTTTTTGTTGGTTCCACTCTTTAATGAGTTCCGGATACAAACATTCAAGGTTGTAGTCATCCGTAGCCCTCTTGCCAGTACAATAAGGGCATCCTCTGCCGCTTGCTCTGCTTCTTATTTCAGCCTGCCACTCATGTTCCTTGCTACACTTCCACCAAACCTTCTTGTCACTGCGAGGAGTGAAATTTTCAGGTTTAAGGTCGCCATTTATATTGTGATTCCATTCCATCACAGGTTCTGGATGCAAAACAGCAAAGTTATATTCGGGAGTGGCTTTTTTTGGCATTTTCCCCTCTTCTCACCAACAGAAGCATACACAATGAAAGGTAGGGGTTTCAAGGTTGGATGTTGCTGAGACTTATGGGGTCTACCATTGAATTTTAGTCAGGTGACAGTCGCTCCCTGCTGGTAGTATGATGGTTCTTGGCGGGGGTGTGGCT
>CAZVHL010000076.1:3274-6674 GCA_964626925.1 uncultured Nitrospiraceae bacterium | reverse complement strand
TGCCCGAGGAGATACTGTGGTATAGCTTTCTCCCACCTGTATACTCTTACCAGGTCCGGATTACTGCTTAAATCCAGTATTGGTTTCAACTCATCAAAAACCATATCAATCAATTTGTTGTTATCAAGCATAGCAATGTCAGGAAACTTTGCACCGCCGACCATAGTTCTCAATAGGGCATGGCCTTCTGACGCCCTGTTTGGGAAAATACTGGAATCCCATAGAGTACCAAGGATTTTGCGCCCCTCTATAAAAGGGACAAGAAAACCGAACCCGTTCAATGGATGTTTTAATTTTTCTTTCCTGTACCCAAAACAGACTATCGATACATGAGGGAATGTGATTTTCGAGAGCGATTTCGAAAGGTCACTGTCAAAATCGTTAAGAATCTCGGCGGCAGTATAAGCTGGTGAAGCGATGATCACAATATCAGCCTCTATTGTTTCATCTGGTATGTACACCTGGTAGGAATTATTGTTTTTTGTTATGCCTTGTACTGGTGCTCCGAGCTTTACCATGTTGCCAAGTTTATTTGCAAGGCTGTCTGTTATTGTTTGGGCTCCATCATAGAATGAAGTTAGAGTGCCCCCCGGAGCTACCGAGACCTGTGAGGTGCTGTTACTCTTTTTCCGGGCTTTTTTCTCTTTGCGTATTTTGAATAATGCCTTAATAAGGCTGCCGTACTCCTGCTCAAGTTCTTTTATTCTTGGAAAGCAGTTTTGAATGCTCATTTTGTACGGGTCACCTGCGTATATACCGGAAGTCATCGGATCGATTAATTTGTCAAGCGCTTCTTTTCCAAGCCGCCGCAGGATAAAATCAGCCACAGTTTCATCAGCAGGTCCCTTTGGCGCAGTTATTTCAAGGAGCATTCTGAGTTTGCCGGGCCATGATAAAAGGTCGGATTTAATAAATGCCTGTGGAGAGTCGGGAAGAGCATTAAGTTTCTCGTTCAGATATATAAATCTCTTTTTAGAATTTTCATTGCTCCGAAGCGGTTTGATGCTAAGGCTCTTACATAACTCAAGCGTCCAGGGTTTGTTGTCAAGAAAGCCGTTTGGCCCCTTTTCACAGAGAAACCCATCTGTTTTTTCAGTCCATATCTTGCCTCCCGGTCTGTTTTCAGCTTCGAGGACAGTGATATCGAGGTCTCTGTTACGATTTAGCAGGAGATATGCGACAGTTAATCCTGATATGCCTCCGCCAACAATAACAATTCTATTTATTTTTTTACCGTTCATTTAAAAAATACATGTTACGTGAAAAAGCATAAATTGTAAATGTGATGACACCACCTGGTCTTCAAAAAATTACTGGAAATATTTGAATTTTCAATTTGAAAATATAAGCTCTTTTAGAGCATGGATAAACTTATCAGAAGTATTAAGAGATGGACATCTTTTCAGGTTGATATTGTGTTTATCCGCAAGTTCTTTAAATAATATATCTATCTCATAAAGAGTTTCTATATGATCTGACACAAAACTTACAGGCACTGCCAGGATGTTTTTGCAGCCTTCATTTGCAAGCCTTATGATAGTTTGATCTGTTGAAGGTTCCATCCACTCAACAGGCCCGCTTCTGCTTTGAAAGGCGAGTTCCCAACGAAGCCCGGAAATATTAAATGGCTCACCTGACAGTCGAGCGTTCACTTTATCAATAGTAGCCTTAATCTGGTCAAGATATGGGTCCCCTTCGTTTATAAATGACACAGGCAGGTTATGTGCACTGTAGAGAACAACAAAATCATCGTCTTTGAATTCTGATATGCTTCTGTAGACGAGTTCAGAAAGAGCTTCTATATATGGGGGGAAGTCATACCATTGCTCTATGTACTTAATCTTAATATCTCTGTCTGCTATTGTCTGCCTGAATGCGTTTAAAGAAGAACCTGTTGTTGTCCTGGAAAAGTGAGGGTAAAGAGAAAGCACGACAAGAGATTTAATGCCGTCGTCAACGATCTGATGTACCGTATCTTCAATAAACGGATGCCAGTAGCGCATTCCGATATAGACCTTGAACTGTACTGATGAATCAGAAATTTCAGATCCGGAATCGGAGATTGAGAGATTAGTCTCAGATTGACCATTTTCTTCATCATGGAACAGTTTGCCCTGTTCTCCGGCCTTCAGTAACTGTTGCTTACTGTCTGATCTTTCGTTCAGCAATTCTTCAAGTGCGGATGCCTGAGCTTTAGTAATGTCGAGTATAGGGGACTTACCGCCTATCAGGCTGTACATATTTCTGCTTTTAGAAGAGCGGATGGTTGAAATGAGCCAGGCCAATGGTTTTTGCATAATACGGGGGCCCAGCTTGATTATTTCCCTGTCAGAAAAAAGATTATAGAGAAATGGCCGGACCGCATTTAAAGAATCGGGGCCGCCGAGGTTGAGTAACAGAATTCCTGTAGTATTTTTATTCGTCAAGTTTAATCCAGAATCAACATCTTAGGTAATAACTGATATTTTCGCTATTATATTAACCTGTGGTCAAGATACGGTCAATCTTTATGCGGTTGGAGTTATATTAGTGCTTTTATTGAGTAATGATATAAAAGGCTGCACCACTTTTGGGTCAAACTGGATGTTTGAATACTGTTTGAGTTGTGATACAGCATGCTCTTTCCCGAGTGACAGGCGGTATGGTCTATTGGAAATCATGGCATCATATGAATCAGCAACGCATATTATTCTGGCAAGAAACGGTATTTCATTACCTTTTAGTCCATCAGGATAACCGCTACCGTCAAAATGTTCATGATGTGACCGTATGATCGGCAAAACCTTTTCGAGTCCCTCAATTGGTTTCAGTATCTCTTCACCCTTAACAGTATGCTGCTGGACTAATGAAAGTTCTTTATCATTCAGTCCCTCAGGTTTATCAAGAATTACATCATAGGTTCCAACTTTGCCAATATCATGCAGAAGCGATGCTGTCCTTAGTGTCTCGATGTCCCATGTATTCAGACCCATCTCACCAGCAATCGCCAGGGCGTATTCCGAGACATTCATTGAGTGTCCCTTTGTCCATGAACTTTTGGCATCAATGATATTCGAGAATGTGATGATAAGATTGTTATGTACACTTTTGAGTTCTTTATAGGTATGGTCAAGATCTTTCAGCATATTGAAAAAGGCATTTTTTGTCTGTATTAATTTATTCTCCTTTTTCCTGGCATCTGTAACATCTATTATTACATGGACATTTGAAGCCACATTTCCATCTTTATCGAGAATGGGCGATATACTTTCAATAAAATCCCTGCCAAGTTCGGAATCAGTGCATTCATAACTCTCGGTCTTTTTGGTAGCTAATGACTTAACAGCAGGACAGTCATCATGTTGCTTTGTTTTTTTGCAAACGAGTTCATAACATTTTCTGTTTAATATATGATTTTCTG
>CAZVHL010000076.1:0-3174 GCA_964626925.1 uncultured Nitrospiraceae bacterium | reverse complement strand
AAGTTCCCAAAAGCATCCAGCCGAAGATGATTACAAAAATTGCATGTTTTGAAGTTATAGGCTGTCTCATGATTCAAGTATGCTTAATTTGTTCCTGAGAGATGATATATCATTTTTTAGTTCCATTATTCGGATTTCCCTGCCAATGGCCATATCATAGAATTCTTCAAGCTCTAAAACTCTTTTTTTGAGTTCTTCCTCAAGATTGGCTTTTTTAGTAATATCACAAAACAGCTTAACAACGTTTTCTATCTCTCCTGAACTGTTTTTGATCGGGAACGACTTGGCCTCGTAATAAAAGACAGAGCCACTATTATTAACACGTCTTTGAACTGAGTTGTGATTCCTGCCTGTTTCAAATGTTTGTTTTACCGGACAATCCTTTCCTGATAAATAACAGGGCTCTTCGGTGGCGTGATAGATTTTATAGCAAGGCTTGCCGATGACTTCATTCTCTTGCATGTTAACCTGCTCCAGAAATCCATGATTGGCGATTACTATAGAATGATTTTTATCAAGAACAACAAGACCGTCTCCTATTCCTTCAAGCACTGACGAGAGAAAGGACTCACTACTAAAATGGTGGTGGAGGTCATTTATTGGATTTGTGTTTGATAGATCTGCTTCATCAAAATTTTCATCATATCTATTGGATAAATTAAGTCCCTTGGTAAGGTTGTTGAAGAAAACACGTAAATTACTCATAAGCAATTTATGACCCCGATTGCAAGGTGTCAGTTACCAAAAGATTTAAGTATTTCTCCGAGTGAATTAATTCTTCATTCGTTTTTGGTAAACAATTTTGACATAAACATACACCATAATTCTTAGCAATCTTAATGCCATTTAAATTATATAATAAAATCAGGAAATTGCAAAATTTAATGAATAAAAACAGTGTCAAAAACTGAATAAATCACGCCATTATGACATGTTTGATTAGGGGACTGGTGGGGTGGTGGGTAAATTAATCAGTCTATTTCTTACTGTATTGGTGTACCATTTCAACCAGAGCAATAACATTTTCTGGTGGTGTTTCAGGCACTACTCCATGACCCAGGTTAAATATATGTCCACGTGCGGGTACAGCTCTATTTAAGACATCTTTTACGCGTGCTTCAATTTTATTTTGTGGCAGAAACATAGAAAGTGGATCAAGATTGCCCTGTACAACTACATCGCTACCAAGCCTGCTAATGGCAGTGTCAAGGTTGATTCTCCAGTCAACGCCGAAAACGTCAGCACCGGATGTTTTAATTTCCTCCAGCAGTCCTGCAGTTTCACCGACAAAATATATTATAGGAACCTGTTCAAGTTTTTCACTTTCCTGCCAGCTCTTCAGATCCTGTATGATTTTCTTTACATAGCTCAGAGCATATTCACTGAAATCCTGAGGTGAAAAAATACCGCCCCATGTATCAAAAATCTGAATAGCCTGGGCTCCCGCGCTAATCTGCGCCTTGAGATATTCGGTAATTGTTGATGTTACCTTATTCATGAATGAATGATATAAATCCGGTGCTTCGAATATCATTCTCTTGGTATTAAGAAAATTCTTTGACGTTCCACCCTCTATCATATATGTTGCTGTTGTTAGCGGCGCGCCTGCAAAACCAATAAGTGGAACCCTGTCTGCCAGTTCCTTTCTCAAAAGGCGTATAGAATCCATAACAAATTTCATTGTGTCTTCAGGATCAGGGACAGACAATTTCCCAACGGTCTCTTCATCACGAATGGCGGGGAACAGGATTGGGCCTTTATTCTCCTGAAAATCAAGTCCCTGCCCCATAGCTTCACACGGGATAAGAATGTCCGAAAAAAGAATGGCAGCGTCAACATTCAGAATATCTATCGGCTGCAGCGTAACCTCAGCTACCAGCTCAGGTGTTTTGCACATTGTTAGAAAATTTGAGTTGCTTCTGACCGCTCTGTACTCCTTAAGGTAGCGACCTGCCTGACGCATTATCCATACCGGTGTATAAGGGACATCTTCCCCTCTGCAAGCCTTCAAGAAAGTGTCGTTCATTAATCCTCCAATTGGTATCTAATTTTTTTCAATTCCTTTTTTGATTCTGTAAGGTATATAACCGCAAAATGGCTCTTCTTCGAGATAATCTCCAGATACAGCATAAGCCCTTGCCCTGCAGCCACCGCAGACATTTACATATTCACATGACCCGCATCTTCCCTTGTATTTCTTGAAGTCTCTCATCTCATGAAATAGTTCAGAATTTTCCCATATATCTTTGAATGACTGCTCCTTGAGATTACCTGCGGACTTAGGGAAATAACTGCATGGAAGTACATTTTCATCAACATCAATAAGGCAGATTACCTGCCCCGCAATACACCCTTTTGAGCCGCCTGTGGAAAATTTAAGACTTCTGCGTTCAAACTTTTCCCCTTCCTCTTTCTGCTTCTGAAGCACAACTCTGTAATAATGAGGGGCACAGGTGGGTCTTACAAGCAGATCATGTTCATCTTTCTCCATCTGGTAATGCCAGTCAAGAATTTCCTCATAGTCTTCTTTTGATATCAGTTCATTCATAATATCTTCGCCTCTGCCTGTTGGAACTATCATGAACATATACCATGCTGTTGCTCCGATCTCTTTGGCGAGCCTGTATATCTTTGGGATTTCTTCCTGATTGCGTTTAGTGAAAGATGAATTAATAAGAAAAGGGATTTTATGTTTATTAAATAATTTAGCCGCATTGATCGTCCCTGCAAATGCACCTTTCTGGGACCTGAAATCGTCATGCACTTCATCTGTTGAGCCGTCAAGGCTAAGTGATATCATTTTTATCCCTGACTCATTCATTTTTATGCAGATTTCTTCAGTTACGAGGGTGCCGTTTGTAGCTATACACATTCTCAATTCTTTATCAGTGCCATATTTTGCTATGTCGAATACATCTTTCCGCAGCAGGGGCTCTCCACCCGAAAGTACAATAACGGGTTTGGCATAACCGGCAATGTCATCAATAATTCTGTATGCCTCATCTGTCGTGAAATCCGCATGTCCCTGAACGTCCATTTCTGATGAAGATCGGCAATGCACACAATTAAGATTACATCTGCGCGTGATTTCCCATGCAACCCATTTTGGTTCAAATTCTTTAATCATTTACAAGTATTCTCCGGATAAATATATGCTCTAACTTTATATTTTAC
>CAZVHL010000075.1:2959-6797 GCA_964626925.1 uncultured Nitrospiraceae bacterium | reverse complement strand
AATGAAGAAAAGAATCGCGATTTCTTTTTTTATTTTCATGACACTCCTTTAAGCAATACTATCAGGAAAACATCTTCTGAATTAAACGCTTTCTGGAAACCCTCCTAAACCAGACTACTACTCCTGCAAGAATTACAACTACCGGCAGGCCTGCAATATTCACGGTTTTAACCGTTGCCTTTGCAGCAGGGGAAACCTCTTTAAGCGGATTGAACTTCTGTGTTTTACTCCTCATGACAGCGGTATCTACTCTATCATTAAGATAGTCCACGACATTCATAATAAACTGTGAATTGGGAGTCCTGCCTTCTTCGTCTATTACATTATCTTTTAAAATCTCTGATGAACCCAGCAGAAATATTTTCCCGGGTTTGCCTTTCTTGATAGTAGCCCCCTCGGGCAAGATCGCAGACATATCGGTGCCTTCCTCTTTCTTATCATCCTCCTGCTCTTTATCAATAGATTCCTTTACGTTTTTATCGTCTTCTTTCACAGGGACCGGCTTGTCAGCATAGTAACTTGGAAACATCCCTTCAACTACATAAGCCAGGGCATAGCTTTTATAAGCTTCCCTGTCACCCGGAGGACTCATATACATGGGATTAAAATCAATCCTGTCTTTCATCTCCCATGACCTTTCGGATGATGAAAAAAGCTTAACAGCTTTCAAACCGGATTTTTCGATCTTTTCAGCGTCAACTGTAACCGGAGAAGATTTAAGCACTACGAGGCCTTTAATATTCTGGAGATATTCCGCCTCCCTGTTAATATTTTCATTCTTGATGATAGGTGCAAAATAAATTCTACGCTCCCCACCGCCAAAAGCCCTCGGGACACGCTGCCTGTAACTATTTTCATCAAGAACTATTGATTTCTTAACCTGCAACCCATAATGGGACAGTAGTTTTTCCAGTCCTGTATCAATCGGCACATGAAATGACCTCTGGAACTGCTGCATCATTCCCTGTTGACCTTGAGGGGAAACTTCTTCAAATGAGTCAAGGAAGATAGCAAGGTTATTACCCTTCATGAGAAACTGATCAATCTGATAAAGCTCATAATCTGAAAAGTTTTGTTTTGCGCCTGCGATAATAAGAAATGACAGGCCATCAGGAATACCGCTTTCTTTCAGATTCACCTGCTTGATAGAATAACTCTCGTTAAGCAGCCTGTTAAGGTTTGAAACAGAATCTTGTTGAGCACCACCGAACATAGAAGATACTGCACCGAGCGAAAGAGTTCCGTGATCCGAAAGATACCCTATTTCTTCATTGATATTTATTACATTTTCGACAGTATCACCGATTGTCTTCTCGAGATCAGCAAGGTCAGTAAGTTGATATTGGGTCCCGAATAACGGCAGTGTGAAAACCTCGATCAGTTTAATTTCTTCAAAATTATCACCATGCTCAACTACGATTCCGGCATGCCCCTTGTCAGCCGGAATGGTTTTTCCCCTCCTGTCGGTAAAATTGTCCCAGTTAAGCAACAGTATATTGTACTGTCCGGCTTCTTTCGCTCTTTGGGGATCTGCAGTAGGGTCAAGATGAGAAAAAGAAAGTTTCCCAAAGTTTTTATCATTAAGGCTATCTACAATTTTTTTGATTTTTGCCGGAAGTCCGGCAAGCCCTGAAATGTTCATGTACGGTCCTACAACACTCAGTGATGAAGACAAATATAATTTAACCACCACTTTATCCTTTAACCGTAAAAGGGCGCTAATTTTATTGTTCATTTTCTGAATGGTAGTAGTAATCTGGTATTCAAGTCCTTCGGTTGAAATAATCGTCTCGATAGATTCGATAATGTCTCCATGTATAAACACCATCCCCATATAGGCCTTTTGAAACTTCACCTCATCCTCTTCTATATTCTGAATCTGTACCGGGTTAATCCCATAATTTCTGGCAAGATTCTGGTTGCGACTTGAGTCTTCGTCTTCATCACCCGATACATTGTAAAATTGATAATTAAAATTATCCCCGCCTTCAACAGCATATTCTTCAAGCAGATCATGAAGATAACGCTCAATATTATTGTACGGTGCAGGCAGATTGCTATTAAAAAATACTTTTACAGTCAGGGGTTCTGAAAGGGTACCAACAACTATCTTACTCGCTTTGGACAGTGAATAAACTTTATTGGATGTAAGGTCTATCCTGAAAAAAAGTGTTATACCTGCTATGTTGATAAGAATCACAACAACAAGATAAATCAAGAATTTTGAAAATCTGTTTATATCTATTTTTTTCACAGTCACTTTTTATTTCACCCTATGTTTTTTCCTGAATAACGATGTTCGTTCCGTAGAGCATTACAAAACAGATGCTCAGAAAATAAAGGATATCTCTGGAATCAATGATCCCTTTAGATATATTCTGGAAATGGAAATCAGCTCCCAGATACTGCAATACACCAAGCAGTGATTCCGGAAGGAAAAAAAGCATCTTATCAATAAGGGTTAAAACAAAACATATTGTCATACCTGTAATAAATGCGATAATCTGGTTTTTCGTAAGAGATGAAGCAAAAAGTCCTATGGCAGAAAACGATATCCCAAGCAACAGAGCACCCAAATATCCGCCGATTACAGGGCCCCAGTCAAGATCTCCAAGATATGAGATGAAAATACTGTAAAACAGCGTAGGAAAAATCATAATGGCCACAAAAGCAGATGCGGCAAGAAATTTGCCAATAATTATATTCAACGGAGAAACAGGCATGGTCAGGAGAAGTTCATAAGATCCTGTATTGAATTCCTCTGAAAACATTCTCATCGTAACAGCAGGTATCACAAATGAAAAAATCACAGGAAAAAGGGAAAACAGGTTTCTCATCTCTGCCTGTCCAAACAGAAAAAAAGTGGAAAAGAAAAACCATCCGGTCAGTATAAGGAAAATGGTAATAACTATATATGCGATCGGAGATATGAAATAACCTTTAAACTCTTTTCTGAAAATGCTCATCGTTTTCTTCATATCAGTTTTCCTTTGTCAGCTCCCTGAATGTAGTCTCAAGTGTTCTTGTTTCTCTGTAAAACTCCAGGAGCGGCCAGTTGTTGTTTTTGATAATTTCATAAACATCGGGACGAACATCTTTTTCGCCACTGCATGCAATATGAAAATCGATTATTCCGTCTTTTGAATTTGTCAGAATTACATCGTTGACTTCAGGGACGGTCTGCAGATTTTTTTTAATATCTTCAAATTCAGAATACTGTAGTGAGACCTGTAAAATGTAATCGCTTCCAGCCTCTCTCTTGAGTTCAGCAGTCGTGCCGTCAGCAACGATCCTTCCTTTATTTATGATAACTATCCTGTCACACGTGGCCTCTGCCTCCGAGAGTATGTGGGTTGAAAGTATAACCGTTTTTTCTCTCCCGATCCTTTTGATTATATCTCTTATTTCAACGATCTGGTTAGGATCAAGACCTGATGTAGGCTCATCCAGTACCAGGATTTCCGGATCATTCATCATTGCATGTGCCAGCCCCACTCTCTGTTTGTAACCCTTGGACAACTCGCTTATAGGTCTGTGCATGACCTCATTAATGCCGCACATTTCAGATAGAGATTTAATACGCGAATTCTGTTCCGCTTTTTCTATCTGTCTGACATCAGCAACAAACCCAAGATAATCATAAACAAGCATATCCGGATACAGCGGCGCAGACTCAGGAAGGTAACCAATCAGAGATTTGATTTCAACGGGATGTTCACGAATATTGAAATTCTTAACTTTTATGTCCCCTGATGTTGGCTTCAGAAAGCATGTAAGAACCCGCATGGTTGTTGTCTTGCCGGCTCCGTTTGGCCCAAGCAGACCGAGAATCTCACCT
>CAZVHL010000075.1:0-2859 GCA_964626925.1 uncultured Nitrospiraceae bacterium | reverse complement strand
AAGGGAATCTCATGTATGCATGTGATAAGTGTATACCTGTCACCGACTATAAGAGGCAATGCCTTATCAGCAGGTCTTTTTTTAAGGGCAAACAGTTTTTTTACCGCATTCTCATCAGTCGCCGCTACACCAAGCGCATAAAAACTCTCTGTAGGATAAGCGATAACACCGCCTTTTTTAAGAACATCCAGCGATTCTGAAATAATTTTATCACGGGTATTATCACGATAAGGAATAATCAGCATAATCGATTGTAACACAACCGGACCCAGGGACAATGCATCAGAGACTGAACCAGATCCATGTATTGAACCTTCATTATTACCACGGCATACTTGTCCACCACTGAGTTCCAAAGATCGTAAAATCATTGGGGCCTATAAAACCATCAGAGTCAAAATCAGCGTCAGCATTCCAGTTTTGGTTTGAAGCGTCTGACCACCATGCCTGTCCAAATATCGTGTAATCATTGGAACCGACAAATCCGTTATTATCAAGATCACAATCACAGGCATTCCCATATCCATCAATATCAGTATCCTGCTGTTCCGGATTAAACGTAACGTAACAATTGTCACTATAATCAGCAATGCCATCACGGTCTGTGTCCGTATACTCATCAGCGCCCATATCTACTATCGCAGTTGCATCCCCGTCTCCATCAAATGGCCTCACTTCGCCATCTAAATCAACAAAAGGGAGAGACGGTGCAGTGTTTATGCCCGCATCGATCGATACTGAACCTGTATTAAGGTGGTAATCCCCTTCATGCCAGATATCATCCATAGCATATGAAGGTGTTCCATTTTCATCCCAATACCCATCATCAATAAATTCGGGATCTATATTGATATTACTCCCCGAGTATCTGAATTGACCATCTACCATGCCAATATTATTAAAGAATGCATTCACTGATCCACCGGCGTCATATATATAAATATCCTCGCCTGCAGATGCTGTGTTTGCCCTGATGATATTATTATAGATATCAGTAACGGCAGAGTCTTCATTCATCCGAAGATAGATACCACCTCCATTATAGTATGCTTTGTTGCCGGTTACAGTGTTGTTTATGATCTGTATTAATCCATTTTCTCCTATGATATATGCATATATCCCACCCCCATTAGTCACGGTTGCTTTGTTTCCAGTAACTATATTATTCGCAATGATAATGGAACCCTTTATTGTGTACAGATATGCCCCGGCAAAATAATTGGCAGTATTATTTCTTATGACATTGTTTAACAGCATTAAAGTTCCTTCCATGCCATTAATCCTCATCCCTCCCCAATCATTATTTCCGTTATTTTGAATAATGTTATTTTGCAAAGTAATGTCTCCTGTAAAAGAATACATGTCAATTCCCCGCTGTCCATTCTGTACTGTAACTCCTTCAACTTTTACAATTGTGTCCTCTATACTGATCCAGGACGGATAGACAGTGTTAGACGAATGACCTATATCCAGCACTTTATTACTGCGGGTATTATCATCTTCATTTATTACTCCATCAAGCAGAGTATTTGCCGGATCAAGCTCTCTTGAGACACAGCCGGCAGTATATCCACCCTGAATAACAATGCTGTAAAATTCTCCGGAACTGTACCGGAACCTGTAGTTGCCATTGTCCCTTACGCTATATGTCCCCTGAACCAAACGTACTATATCGTTCTTATTATTGCTCCCCGCAGATGACAGAATTGATTGAAACTGCCCGGCATCCGATACACAATGGACTTCAGTACAGATGTCTCCAAATCCGTCGCTGTCCTGATCCTCCTGATTTGTGTTCGGATCAAATGGACAGTTATCTGCAGAGTTATCAATTCCATCTCCATCCATATCACTATCACAGACATTACCGACTCCGTCATTGTCCATATCCCTCTGTTGCAGATTCCAAACAGACAGACAATTATCATTAGTGTTATAACTCCAGTCCCCGTCTATATCCTGATCACAACTGTCACCTTCGCCATCCCCATCGATATCAGACTGATCCTGATTTGAGATAAAAATACAGTTGTCTGTTGCATCGATAACGCCGTCTCCGTCATCATCAAGATCACAGGCATTACCGTAACCATCTCCATCTGTGTCAGCCTGCCATTCATTAGGTATATCCGGACAATTATCAGGAAAGTCGTTATCAATCCCATCCCCATCACGGTCATGATCACATGCGTCACCTATACCATCAAGGTCGTAATCAGATTGCTCTCCAATATGTATTACATTATTAAGATCTGTCCAGTCTGTTTCAGGATTATAGTTAAGAGGGCAGTTGTCATCTGCATCCACTACTCTGTCATTATCCATGTCATCGGTTGTTGTAAAGCTCCATGTCGGTCCTTCGGCGGTTGCATTGTGACTATCCCTTGATACAATTTTCCAGTAATAAGTAGTCAGTGCTTTAAGCTGTACTAAATGGTTTGTGGTTTTTTGACCCGTTCGAACAAGTAGTGGCTCCGGAGAAGTCCCAAGATATATATCATAGGAAACTATATCCTCCAGATCAGGGTCAGTACTGCCTGTCCAGACAAGCTGAGCTATAAAGCCAACGTCATTTGCCTCATCAACGGGTGCAATGTTGGTGGGTTGAGTGGGCGGGTTATTTAGAGACGAACTAAAAAGAGAAACATCCCTTGAAAGACGATTGCCCGACGTATCATAAATATAATTGACTCTTGTTCCGTCATCATAAATAACTTCTCTAACCTGCCGTGAATTGTCATAGATATATCGGATCGTTTCTGCGTGTGCGCTGGGAATGAGAGTATTTACAAGAATTATTACAAATAATCCTGATAATAGTAGCCCTGTATTTCTGCAAATCCCCATCTTCATTTTTTT
>CAZVHL010000074.1:0-6956 GCA_964626925.1 uncultured Nitrospiraceae bacterium | reverse complement strand
TCAACATCTAAGTATTCATCAGCTGTCGAATCAAACAGTATCTTGCATTCAGCCCCGAACTCTTCATCACCGGGCCACAAAAGCAGAAGAAAAGGAACCTTTGGCAGGGGATACACGACAAAACTGTGAGGTGCAGAGTATCCTGAAACTTCTCTTGCGCCAACTATATTCATTTTGTCCAAAAGGCCTTGACTGTCACGTTCAAACATTCCGGCAATAGCCAACTCACATGCGCCATTAAAACTCTCTGCCCTGACTATTCCATCTTTCAACTCTCTGAAAGCTACCCACTTGCCGGTCATGGGACTCTTTCCTGCTCTTTTTACATATATCAAAATTAACAGCTTATCCAGAATATCAAGGTCTTCCCCCACTTTAGAATGGCTCAGTGAAATCTTCTTTCCCATGTAATTTATGTTCAGTAGATCGCCTTCAGCTGCAGCACCTAACTGGGCAGCAATATCCGAAAAATTAAGATCGGCAATCTCATCAAATAATTCCTCGAGCCGTCTTTCTTTCCAGTCGCCTTCCTTTGAAAGCATAGCTTCGATCTCTTTTTTTGATGCTTCATCAACTAAAGGACATTCAGATAACGTTATCATTTTTCTTAAGAACTGCACAGCAAAGGACATGCAGGTAGACGCGGAGCATTTGCCGCAATTATTGCGGGGCAGTTTTTTATATACATCGATAGGATTCATTTTTTTAATATACCACAATGCATTGTGTTAGAATTAATCATAATATGACAGACATGCGGAAAAAAATAACTGATTTTTTTATAACAGATCTCTGGGCAATAGATGCCGGCTCTCTCAACAGATACAAATCATTTATTATAAAATCCCTTCGCCTTCTTAATGTAGCTATACGAGAGCTTGCGGAAGGGCAGTTGACTCTAAGGGCGATGAGCCTTGTTTATACCACCTTACTTTCAATAGTCCCTATACTGGCGATCAGTTTTTCTGTGCTTAAGGGGTTCGGTGTTCATAATGAAGTTGTTGAACCATTCCTGCTTAAACTTCTGGAACCGCTTGGAGCAAAGGGTGAAGAGATAACTGTAACAATTATAGGTTTTGTTGAGAATATGAAAGTTGGCGTTTTAGGTTCTCTCGGCATTGGCATGCTTATTTATACTGTTGTATCAGTAATCCAGAAAATTGAAAAGACGTTTAATTCTATCTGGAGAATCAGGAGAACCAGGAGCCTTGCACGGCGGTTCAGCGATTATGTTAGCGTAATGCTGATCGGCCCGGTTCTCATTTTTTCTGCAATTGGTCTGACAGCCTCGTTTATGAGCAACACTGTTGTGCAAAAAATTATTTCGATTGAACCTTTCGGGTCTCTGTTTTATTTCGCAGCTGAAAAATTACCTTATCTGATTGTTTGTGCTGCTTTTACATTTCTTTATATGTTTATCCCGAATACCAAGGTTCAATTTAAGTCTGCGTTGACCGGAGGTATACTGGCAGGTGTTTTGTGGCAGACAGCAGGATGGGCATTTGCTACCTTTACTGTTTCATCTGCAAAATATGCTGCTATCTACTCAGGCTTTGCGATTCTGATAATGTTCATGATATGGCTTTACCTGAGCTGGTTTATTCTTCTTATTGGCGCACAGATCTCGTTTTATCATCAGTATCCCTATTTTCTTACATCCAAAAAAGGGGTATTTAATCTTAGCAACCGTTTAAGAGAAAGGCTGGCCTTTCTCACCATGTATTTTATAGGCTTTAATCACTACCATAATAAGGCGCCCTGGACTCTCGACAGTCTCGTTGAAAAACTGAAACTACCGGTAGATTCGGTCCATGATGTAATTGAATTACTGAAACAAAATGCGTTAGTAATCGAAACCGCTGATGATCCTCCCGCGTATGTTCCTGCAAAGGATATAGAGACGATATACCTGAATGATCTTTTTAATTCTATACGTATTGCAGAGAAAGAGACATTATTAATCGAAAAAAAGATTGTTGCAGTCTCCGAGGTTGATGATATTATAAATACGCTTGATATCGCAATTTCCGGTGCCCTTGGTAAAAAGACGTTAAGGGATATAGTACTCTCGAACAAATAAAATATGAAAAAAGCCCTGCTTACTTTTGTTAAAGCTCCGGTTCCCGGCACTGTAAAGACACGGTTGCAGGCAGGCATTGGCCCGGAAAAAACTGTTGAAATTTACAAGTCATTTATCAGAGAAATTCTGTCGATAACTGCAGACTTCAATAATGTTGACAGGTTCCTTGGCTGTGCCCCATCAAGTAATCATGACTTTTTCACTGAAATGGAACAATTATATAACATCAAAACTTTTGATCAGCGCGGCAGCAATCTCGGAGAAAAAATCATTAACGCATTTAATGACTACTTTGCTACAGGTTATGACAGTATAGTCCTCATAGGTAGCGACAGCCCGACTATGCCGGTAGAGTATATAAAAATGGCCTACCAGAAACTGGAGGAAAATGATTTTGTGATTGGCCCATGCTGTGACGGAGGCATGTATCTGATAGGGGCAAAACAGAAGCTGGATTCTTTTATATTTCAGAATATCCCGTGGGATACATCCGAGGTTCTGAATCTTGTACTCGAAAAATTATTTAACCGCAACATACATTTTTCCATGCTTCCCTTTTGGTATGATGTAGATAACGCTGATGACCTGCAATTCCTGAAACTGCACCTGCGATATATGAAGAAAGACCTTCCCATTTAACTTTGATATACGCATAAAAACAATATATTTCATGCAGTTATCATGAGTTGAACCTATTATGTTTATGAATGGTTTATGATATAATTTTACCATTTAGATTGGCATGGCCCTTATTAAACACCTTGACATGAAGCATATCAAGTGATATGATATAAGCCATAGCCGATAAATCTGTTCATACGAGAGGAGTTATATGTCAGCAACTACACGGGATTATTACGACATACTCGGAGTCAAAAAGAGTGCTCCAACGGGTGAAATAAAGAAAGCATATAGAAAACTGGCGCGCAAATTTCATCCGGATTTAAATCCTGGAGACAAGGCTGCTGAGAAAAAATTCAAGGAAATAAATGAGGCTTATGAAATCCTGAGCGATCCAAAAAAGAAAGAAGAATATGACCAGTATGGAAAAGCTGCTTTTGACGGCTCCCATGGTTTCAGCGGGTTCAATGCAGAGAATTTTGGTTTTGACTTCGGAGCCGGCGGGGCAGAAGACATATTCTCTAGTTTATTCGGGACATCCAGACAGGGAAGCGTACCGTCAACAGGGCATGATCTCGAAACACATCTGGACATCTCCCTTGAAGAGGCTTATAACGGAGTAAAAAAACAGATTACCCTGAGACGGGAAGTTTCCTGTAAAAGCTGTGGCGGTATGGGCGCGGAGGAAACTCAAACATGCGTAACCTGCAAGGGTGCAGGCTCTGTAAAGCAGAGCAGGGGAATGTTCCGGTTAAATCAACCATGCCCTGCCTGTCAAGGAACTGGCCGGTTAACGATAAAAGCCTGTAGATCCTGTAATGGTAAGGGGAGCACGACCGGTACAGAGACAATAAAGGTCAAAATCCCTCCCGGAGCTGACACAGGCAGCAGGGTTAAACTGAGAGGCAAAGGCGGAGTTGGCACCAAAGGTGGGCCTTCAGGTGATCTCTTACTAAATTTAAGTGTAAGACCACACAATGTATTCAGCAGGGAAGGCAATAATATTTATGTGGATGTCCCTGTGACAGTATCCGAAGCAGTGCTGGGTGGAAAAATACAGGTGCCAACATTGGCCGGTCCAGTTACCATGACACTTCCCCCTGGCACAGACAGTGGAAAGAAATTCAGATTAAAGGGTAAGGGTATTCCTGACATGCGAACGCAAGTTTCCGGGGACGAATTCGCAATTATTAAAATTGTTGTTCCTAAAACAGTCTCAAAGAAGACAAAAGAAGCCCTTGAAGAGATCGAAAGAGCATATAAGACTTAATTGCATTTTATTTGGCAGGCAGGCAATCGAGAGGATATACGATGGATGACAGAAAGCGTCCTTTATTTATGATCGGTGTGGTTTGCGAAATGTTTAAAATACATCCGCAAACGCTAAGGATATATGAAAGAGAGGGGCTTCTTCACCCGCAGAGGGTAAGCGGTGCAAGGCTTTATTCACAGGAAGATCTGGAGCGCATAAGAATGATACTGAACCTGACCAGGGAACTTGGTGTAAACCGTGCCGGCGTTGACATAATTCTAAGAATGAGAAGGAAATTTGAAGCTATGCAGCGAGAGATGGAAAAAATGATGGACTACCTTGAAAGTGATATGCGAAAAGCATTCAGTCAAAGAATACAAGAGGTTTTTGAAGAAGAAGAGTAATGCATTTGGAGGTATAAATGAGAACAGATAAATTTACTATAAAAAGTCAGGAAGCTATTCAGAAAGCACAGGAATTTGCCCAGCATCAGGGTAATCAGCAGGTGGATGTTGAACATCTTCTTCATGTCCTGCTTAAAGAGGGGATTGCACTGGAAATTATAAAGACACTTGATATTGACCTGAATGCTCTGAAAAAAGAAGTAGAAGCAGAAATACAAAAGCTCCCTAAGGTCCTTGGGGCTTCACCGGTTGGTCAGCTTTATATTACCCAGGAATTAAAAAACGTGTTTGATTCAGCAGACAGGGAAGCTGAACATCTGAAAGATGATTATGTCAGTGTTGAGCATCTGTTGCTTGGAATAATTAAAACTAAGAACCGGTCAGAAAAAATCCTGAAGCGACTCGGGATAACAGATGACAAAGTGCTTACGGCAATGCGCAAAATCCGTGGGTCACAGAGGGTCACAGATCCTGCACCTGAAGATAAATATCAGGCCCTGGAAAAATACGCTAGAGATTTAACTGAATTCGCACGGAAAGGAAAACTCGATCCTGTAATCGGAAGGGATGATGAGATAAGGAGAATCATCCAGGTACTTTCACGAAGGACTAAAAATAATCCGGTTGTAATAGGCGAGCCAGGTGTAGGCAAAACAGCCATTGCTGAAGGCCTTGCACAGAGGATCACATCAGGCGATGTTCCGCAGAGTCTGAAAGACAAGAGGGTTGTGGCCCTTGATATGGGAGCGCTGATTGCCGGGGCAAAATACAGGGGAGAATTTGAGGACAGGCTTAAGGCGGTTTTAAAGGAAATTGAAGAAGCACAGGGCAGTGTGATTTTATTTATAGATGAGCTTCACACTGTAGTCGGTGCAGGCGCAGCCGAAGGTGCTATTGATGCGTCCAATATGCTTAAACCGGCCCTCGCAAGAGGAGAGCTCAGGTGTATTGGTGCAACCACTCTTTCAGAATACCGGAAGTATATAGAGAAGGACCCGGCGCTGGAAAGAAGGTTCCAGCCCGTTTATATAAAGGAGCCAAACGTGGAAGACACGATATCTATACTGCGTGGTCTGAAGGAACGTTATGAGGTCCATCACGGTGTGAGGATCAAGGATTCCGCAATTGTTGCAGCTGCAATGCTGAGCAATAGATATATTACTGACAGATTCCTGCCGGATAAGGCGATTGATCTTATTGACGAATCAGCATCAAAGCTGAAGATGGAAATTGACAGCATGCCGACAGAACTGGATGAACTTGAAAGGAAACTGCGTCAACTCGAGATCGAAAAGCAGGCGGTTAAAAAAGAGAAGGATGAAGCCTCAAAGTCAAGGCTTGGTCGAATTCAGGAGGAAATCTCAAGGCTATCAGAAAAAAGAGATATTCTGAAAGCTCAGTGGATAAGGGAAAAAGAAGCCATCAGTAAGGTCAGCTCAATTAAAGAGGCGCTTGAACAGACTAAAATCGAGGCTGAAAAGGCAGAGAGGGAAGGTGATCTTAATAAAGCGTCCGAGCTCAAATACGGCAAACTACTCAGCCTCCAAAAAGAACTTGATGAAGAAAATACAAAGCTTTCTCAACAGGAAACTGCCGGCAGGATGCTCAAAGAAGAAGTTGATGAAGAAGATGTGGCCGAGATTGTTTCAAAATGGACCGGAATCCCTGTAAGCAAAATGCTCGAAGGAGAAGTTGAAAAACTCCTGAAAATGGAAGAGACGCTCGGTCGCCGGGTGGTCGGACAGGATAAAGCGATAAAGGCGGTTTCAGATGCGGTGAGAAGATCAAGGGCAGGGATACAGGATCCCGAAAGGCCTATCGGTTCATTTATTTTTCTTGGACCAACCGGAGTCGGCAAGACCGAACTGGCAAGGGCCCTGGCAGAATTCCTTTTTGATGAGGAAGGCGCGATGATACGGATAGATATGTCTGAATATCAGGAACGTCATACTCTATCAAGACTGATCGGCGCACCGCCGGGGTATGTCGGATATGAAGAAGGCGGACAGTTAACTGAAGCGATAAGAAGGAGGCCGTACGCTGTCCTCTTGTTTGATGAAGTCGAGAAAGCGCACCCTGAGGTTTTCAACGTACTTCTGCAACTACTCGATGACGGAAGACTCACTGACGGCCATGGAAGGACCGTTGATTTCAGGAACACGGTCGTAATCATGACATCAAATCTGGGAAGCCAGCATATTCAGGAGATGCTTACGGAAAGCACTGAAGAAGTACAGATACAAAAAAATATCATGGAAGACCTGAAAGCATTCTTTAAGCCCGAGTTTTTAAACAGGGTAGATGAGATAATTATCTTTCATGCACTGAACAAAGAACTACTGATCAGGATCGTAGACATCCAGATTAACCGTATGAAACGTTACCTGAAAGACAGGAATGTTGATCTGGAACTGACAGATAAAGCAAAAACTTTTCTTGCCGAGACAGGTTACGACATCCTCTATGGAGCCAGGCCGCTTAAAAGAACGATCCAGAGTGAGATCCTGAATCCTCTTGCAACAAAACTCCTTGCAGGGGATTTTAAGACAGGGGATGTAATCAAAGTTGACTGCGATCGAGATACGCTTACTTTCAGGAA
>CAZVHL010000073.1:4130-6996 GCA_964626925.1 uncultured Nitrospiraceae bacterium | reverse complement strand
TTCTGTAACAGGTATCGAGATGGTACTGTCACTGTCCAGCAGGGGTTTAACATAATTAACCAAAAACAGGCCTGCTGTTATGGATCCAACGAACATAAGTAAAAGCAGAATGATTTTTTTCTTTTTGCCGGCTTGACCTGCAGCACCATAAACAATATTTTGCAGGTTTGGGGGCACTTCCCTTGTTGATTGGGGTTGCTTGATTTTTGCAAGGATATCAGCAAGGAGGCTCATAAATTATCACTTGCGGGAATGCCTGGTAGAATAAGCGAGTTGATCGATTCAGTTTTCATCTGCAATCCATTATAGCAAAATATGTTTTAATGTGCAGATGTTAACCTGCCTGTTATCCTTATTTACAATGCTTTAAGGAATTGATTAAAATCCAGGAGCAAGTAACTCTGTTGGGGACATGGTGTAGATGATATATTCTGCAGTTTCATTAATAGCAGGCATTGCCGCGTTTAATTTTTCCCCCGGTTTCCCTGTCCTGATCATTGCGTTATCTTCCCTGTCTCTTATTGTTTTGTTAATGGTTCAATACGAAAACAGAAGAAGGATCCTTTTCATGACCCTGATAGTCCTTTTGGGTTTCTATTACAGTTCTGCAAGACAGAATAATTTCCCGGAGCTTTTATTGCCTGACAGTGATCTGCTGGTTACCGGAGACGTGGTTGACGGGCCTGAACTGTCCAGCGGAAGTCTGCGATTTACGATTGATCAGGTTTCTGTCGAGGGGCAGCCGGTTGAGGGGAAGGTGCGTTTAAAGATCAACCAGGAATATTTTAACAGTCAATTATCAGAGATCGGTCTTGTCATTGGCAGCACTATAAGTGCAATAGCAAAATTAAGGGAGCCTGCGTCATTCAGAAACCCGGGCGTATATTCGTATGATCTGAAAAAGGACGGAATTGCTGCATACGGGTATCTAAAACAGATGAAATTCATTCGTAAAAGCGGAGGGTTTTCTTCTCATATATCCCAGGTTCGAAAGAGAATCGGGGATATTATCGACAACAGCCTTTCAGAAAAGAGCGCTTCATTTCTTAAGGCTATAGTGCTCGGCCTTAAAGGGAGTATCAGCCAGGAAATGAGGGACTCGTTCAGTGCAACAGGTCTTGCTCACCTACTCAGTATATCGGGTACTCATTTCGGGCTGCTGGCATTCATAATCTTCAGGATAGTAAGAGGGACTGTTAAATTGCTGCCCGATTCTGCCATGAAGAGGTTAACTCTCTACATTACCCCTACCCAGATCGCGATATTATGCACCATGCCTGTTCTGGCGATGTATGCAGCAATGTCCGGAATGAACACGCCAACTGTTCGCTCTCTGATTATGGTTTACATATATATGCTCGCACTTTTCATAGGACGAAAAGGCCAGTGGCTAAATTCACTGTCGATCGCGGCAATTATCATTCTGCTCTATAATCCGCACACTCTGTTTAAGCTGTCTTTCCATCTGTCGTTCATTGCGGTTTTTTCGATAGGATATGTTTTAGAACACAGACTAAAGGACACAGAATCTGATAGCTATTCTTATGATTTCAAATCTGGTAATCCCGGGAAAATTAAATGGATATCAGGGAAGCTGGGTACAGCAGTATTACTTACCATTGCAGCTGTCATGGGCACAGCTCCCCTTGTTGCGATGGTGTTTAAACAGTTTCCGTTAATCTCACCTGTGACAAACCTTGTAGTCACCCCGCTTGTCTGTTTTGTCATTTTACCGCTCGGTGTTGTCATGAGCTTTATCCCGGGTTTGCTTGATCTGTCGGTCATGCCTCTTAGTGGGCTTATTGATTCTGTTACTTATGTTGCATTGTGGATGACAGAGGCATTTTCTTATATCCCCTATTCAAATTTTCGCATTCATGATCCGCCAATCATAATGATAATACTTTATTATCTGTCCTGCATTATTCTCGTTAAAAGCTATTTCATATGGCGGTTTGTTCCGATAGCCCTTGTGATTTTATTCTATTTGAGCATTCCGTTCTTAACCAATAATGATCTGAGAGTTACATTTCTGGATGTTGGTCAGGGAGAATCATCAGTTATAAGACTGCCGGATAAGAAAGTGATGCTGATCGATGGCGGGTCAAAGGACCTGCATGCCGGAAGAAGCATAGTTGCACCTCATTTATGGTCACAAGGCATAAAGAAAATCGATTATCTTGTTTTAAGCCATCCCCACCCTGACCATATGGGAGGACTTATTTATTTGCTGGATAATTTTGAAGTTGAAGAGGTCTGGACAAACGGCAGAATGAGCGATGAAGCTGGAGAGTTTTTTGTTCGCGTAGAAGAAAATAAAATCAGGACAAGGATTCTTGACAGAGGAGATTTCCTTGATGCTCAGGGTTATAAAATATATGTGCTCCATCCCTTCGATGAGTTCCATGCATTATCTTCGCGAGGCGAATTTTCTGATGAGAACAGTGCCTCTCTGGTAATAAAAATCGTGTCCGGCAGTATATCAATATTGTTTACAGGAGATATTGAAGCAGAGGCTGAGTGGAACCTGCTTTCCCTTGGAGCATGGCTTAAAAGTGACATATTGAAAGTGCCTCATCATGGCGGCAAGACGTCTAGTTCAGCAGAGTTTCTTAGAGCCGTCAATCCGGAGACGGCTGTAATAAGCACAGGAATGAATAACCCGTTTCATCACCCTCATCAGGAGAGCCTTCAAAGATATAAAGATCAGGATGTGAGAATATTCAGGACAGACAGGGACGGTGCCATTACTATCACTGTTAAAGATAAATTTTATGATATTGAAACATACCGGGACAGCAGGTTTATTAAAGCAGAGAACTGGAAGGATGAGATCAGAAATTTAAAGTTGCTGTTTAAATAAAAA
>CAZVHL010000073.1:0-4030 GCA_964626925.1 uncultured Nitrospiraceae bacterium | reverse complement strand
CATGTCCCTCATCGAGTAACCTATGCCACCCATTCCAAGACCTGACATCTCTGCTCCTCCGAACGGCATCCAGTCAACACGAAAAGCTGTATGCTCATTAACCATCACTGCCCTGGCCTTGAGACGCTTTACACAGTCTAACGCGGTATTTAATGATTCAGTATAAATAGCTGCCTGGAAATTAAATGGCAGTTCGTTTGCGAGTTCTACCGCATCAAGGTAATTCTCATATTCATAAAGACAGACAACAGGGCCGAAGATCTCTTCAGTGGAACACTTTGATTTCTGTGAGGGATTAAGTAACAGCGTCGGTTCATAACATGTGTTGGAGATCCTGCTGCCGCCGCAAAGCAGCTCTGCTCCATCACTGACAGCTTCTTTTACCCAGCTCTCCACCCTGTCTACTTCACCGGGTTTAATCAGTGGCCCGACTTCCGTAGATTTATCAAGCGGATCTCCGACTTTGAGTTTTTTGACCATCTCTATCATCTTCTCTTTCAGCTCGGTCATGATCTTCTTATGAACGTACATTCGCTGTACAGAAACACAGACCTGTCCTGCATGGTAATATCCTCCTTTAACCAGTCCGGGCAGGATAGAGTCGATGTCAGCATCGGGCTCTACAATAACAGGGGCAGCGCCGCCGTGTTCAAGGGCACAATCTGCCCCTGGGGCCAGGCTGCTGCGCAGTTTCCATCCAACCTTTGCAGAACCGATAAATGTAACAAATTTGATGCGGCTGTCAGAGGTGATTTTATTTGTCACATCTCTGTCGCATACTATGGCACTGCAGCACTCTTCAGGCAATCCTGCCTGATAGAGCATTTCCACAACAGAAAAGCATGACAAAGGAGTGGCCGCAGCAGGCTTTATAATAACAGGGCATCCTGTTGCAACCGCCGGTATCACCTGGTGAATAATCAGGTTGACAGGATGGTTAAAGGCACTTATCGCAGCAACAACACCCAGAGGTTCAAGCAGTGTGTATGCCATATGGTTTTTAGAACTCTCATTCAGCTCCATAGGTATTTCCATTCCACGCATCTGGCCCAGTTCCTGAATCGCTACATCCACACCATTGACAGCCCTGTTGACCTCTATAATTGAATCAACAAACGGCTTTCCGCCTTCTTCAGATGCCTGTTTTGCGAGGAATTCGACATTATCAGATAAGATCTCACCAAAGCGTTTAAGTATCTTTATGCGTTCAAACTTGGGAAGCCATCTGGAGCGGTCCTGATAAAGTTCATGGGATGACTGAAGAATTTCCTCAGCTTCGTTTATTGAGGTTAAAGGCAGCTCCTTAATCAGATGCTCATCAAAGGGGGCGGTTACTCTTAAAGTCGAGTCTGACATAATAGACCTCCTTGTTAAAACTTATCAGGGGTAAAGTGACAAAGGCACAGAGGCACAAAGTAGAAAAAGATTTTCCATTTCGCTCACTTTGTGCCTTTGAACCTTTGTGCCTCAAATGCAGTTATTATTTTTTAAAAACTGTCATACATCTGTATAACAGTTCGTTATTTCGTGAATAGTCAACAGGTACATCTATGACATGAACTCCCGGGGTTTCGAAGCATTTGTTCAGCAAGGGTTCAAGGTCTTCGGTTTTGCCTATCCGGTGTCCGCTTGCTCCGTAGCTCTCGGCATATTTGACGAAGTCCGGATTCCCAAAATCAAGGCCAAAGTCTTCGAAGCCCATCTCCTGCTGTTTCCATTTTATCATGCCGTAAGCGCTGTCATTTACTATTAACACGGCCAGGTCCAGCTTGAGCCTGACCGCTGTCTCGAGTTCCTGGGAATTCATCATGAAACCACCGTCACCGCATATCGCCATTACGTTAGTGTCCGGATATACGATCTTTGAGGCGATAGCAACCGGCAGGCCGGCCCCCATTGTAGCAAGTGAATTGTCGAGCAGTATTGTATTTGGCTCATGTGCCTTATAGTTTCTGGTGAACCATATCTTGTACAGGCCATTGTCAAGCGATATGATGCCATCGGATGGCATGGCGTTCCTTACAATACTAACAAGTTTTGGAGGCTGAACCGGGAAACTGTTGTCATCTGCTCCTTCTTTAATACCAGCGTCCAGAGCTTTCTTTATCTTTAGTATAAAACCGAAATCCCAGTGGGACTGTTTTTCTATATGCTGTGAGATCTGTGTAATACTGTCAGAAATATCACCAACGATCTCCACCTGCGGGAAGTATACATCGTCTACATGGGCTGCAAAGAAATTGATCGAGATAACTTCGAAACTGTTTCTTGTCATAAAGAATGGAGGTTTTTCAATTATATCGTGCCCTATATTTATGATAAGGTCTGATGAATCAATCGCTGTGTGTACACAGTCATTGCTCGAGAGGGCGGCTGTACCGAGACATAAGGGTGAGCGCTCATCCATTACGCCTTTGCCAAGTTGAGTTGTAAAAAAGGGGATGCCTGATTTATCGATCAGGTATTTGATGGCATCGCGGGTCCTCTTCCTGTTGGCGCCTGCGCCTAAAAGTATCAACGGTGATTTTGCCTTATGGATTCTATGAACAGCGTCTATGATCGAATGGCTGTCAGCCACCGGCCTTCGATAGCTTGTTTTCTCATAAATATGGGCATCGGATTTTTCACCTGCAATATCTTCAGGAAGCTCGATATGTATCGCGCCGGGACGCTCCTCTATCGCCAGCCGGAAGGCCTCACGAATAATTGAAGTAACTGTATGCCCGTGAACTACCTGTTTTGAAAGTTTGGTCAGGGGATGCATCATTTCCACGGTGTTTACTATCTGAAATCGTCCCTGTTTGCTTTTAGTGATCGGCTTCTGTCCTGTTATCATTATCATAGGCATGCCGCCAAGCTGGGCATAAGCAGCCGGAGTGACAAGGTTAGTGGCGCCCGGGCCTAAAGTTGACATACATACACCCGGTAAACCGGTCAGACGGCCGTATGTCGCAGCCATAAAACCTGCTCCCTGCTCATGTCTGGTGAGAATCAATTTAATACTGGAGTCTTTGAGGGAGTTTAAAAGATCGAGGTTTTCTTCACCCGGGATGCCGAATATATATTCAACACCTTCATTTTCGAGCGCCTTTACAATGAGATCCGATGTCTTGACCATAATCTCCCCTGGCATTTTGGACCCGTTATGCTAACCTTTCTGAAGGTGGTCAAGGGCAAACTTCAGCCCCTCTGATTTGCCTTCCCAGTAAGCCAGTCTGTCGCGGGTTATCGTAATATTATAATGGCTTTTCTTCTTCTCTGATTCGAGTGACTCAAGGGCTGCCTTAATTTCATCTCTCTTAGCTACAGCCTTTTCATACTCTTTTCGAATTTCATTATTCATGAATGCCCCTTATATAATGTATATCTCAATTAAAAGTATTATACAACTCTTGATATTTCAATATAACTACTTCTGACCCAGATCAACCGGTTGTGACTGAAGCCGTTTGTAATAAAAGTTTTGACCATAAAGCACACTAACAGGGTTATGTCCTGTTACACGGTCTTTAACTACCAGTGTTGTTACCGGGGCATCAGAATATTTACCAAAGAGTATATCATGCCCCACGCACAGGCCGACTATCACGTTCATATCTGTATTGGCACGGTTCAGCAGTTTGGCCTGCGCTACCGGATTGCAGGCAGGTTCAAAAGTTGATGGCCGTACCTTGTCTGCTTCTTTAAGACCGAGCTTCAGTTTATCAATACTGCCTGCCTTACAGCATACACTCAAAGGGGTAAATCCCTGTGCCTTTAAGATCGCTGCCAGCCTGTTTGTTTCATCCAGCATGCCTATGCATGTAGCGATCCCGATTTTTTTGTAGTCCATAAGCTTGGCAAAAGCTATTGTATCTTCAACCCGCGTCCAACGGGCATTGACAGCACTGCTTCCGGGCACGGGCTGATAGCAAAGGCCCTCAACACGCGTAGCCACCCTTGCCATCTTTGCGTCTTCACTGTCTCCTTTAAAAAGGTCAAAAGATTCGTCAATCACGTCGCTGTGATCATTTGACGGACAGTAGGCCGG
>CAZVHL010000072.1:0-7290 GCA_964626925.1 uncultured Nitrospiraceae bacterium | reverse complement strand
CAGAGGGAACAAATAGGACAAAAAATCATATCTCCTCATCCAGTACTGCCCTGTCCAGATCTCTCATGATGCTGTCATAGTCCTTTTTTGTCTTTTCATACATCATAGCGTTTTCTATGGCTACTCCGCATTGCTCAGCAAGAGAAGCCGTAAAATCTATCTCTTGCCTTGAAAATTCTCTCGGCTCACCGGTCAGCAACCTTAGAATTCCGAGCACCTTGCCCCTTGCGATTACAGGAAGAGTAAGAATGCTTTTTATGCCTTCTTCTGCTGAAGCTTCCCTATATTTAATCCTGTTATCGGATGTTACGTCATAAATCGCAACAGGCTTTTCCTTTAATGCTTCAATAACATTATCCTCTGTATCAACAGGCCCCCTCTTCAAATATTTATCACTAAGACCATAGGCTGCAACAAGTTTAAGTTTTTTTCGGGCAGGATCAAGTAGGCGAATCGTTGCCGCTTTGAGGTTCATGATTTCAGGGATTTTTTTTACAATCATATTCAGCACTTCCCTTGGTTGCAGAGAAACACTGACCGCCCTTGAAACTTCTTCAAATACCCTTAGATATTCTCTTTCCTTTGATATTGCCTGTTCAAAATGCTGTGCATTCATAATCGCTATTCCACTTTGCTCTGCAAGTGATGCCACAAAGTCGATTTCCTGTTGCGAAAATTCCCTATGCTCACCAGTCAGCAGCCTTAGAATTCCGAGCACCTTGCCTCTTGCGATCACAGGCAGAGTAAGCATGCTTTTTATCCCTTCTTCCATTGCATTTTTTTTGTACTGAATCCTGTGATCAGTTGTTACATCATAAATCGCAACAGCTTTTTCCTTCAATGCTTCAATAACATTTTTTTCAGCATCAACAGGCCCTTTATTTAAATATTTTTCGCTAAGGCCATACGATGCAACAAGATCCAGTTTTTTCGCCTCAGGGTCTAACAGCCGCACGGTAGCAGCCTTTAAGTTCATTACTTCAGGAATCTTCCTTACGATCATATCCAGTACTTCCTCTGGCCGCAGAGAAACACTGAGCGCCTTCGTTACTTCCTGAAATACTTCCAGATATTCTTTTTCCTTTGAAATCTCTGTTTCAAAATGTTTGGCATTAACAATCGCGCCTGCGGTCTGCTCAGCAACTGCAGACATAAACCTCAGGTCTTCGTATTTATATTTTCTCCGTTTGGTGGCATACAGTCGTAAAACTCCGATTATTTCATCCTTATATTTCATAGGAATCGACAGAATAGTCCTTATGCCTTCTTCTATAGCCTCTTTATAATATTTTGAATCCTTATGTTCCGTAATGTCATACGACGAGACCGATTTCCCGGCCAGTGCGTCATCTATACTGGCATCATACGCTACCGGACCTTTGTTGACATACTTTTCACTAAGTCCGTAGTGGGCTACAAGCTCCAGTTGTTTAGTCTCTTTATTCAGGAGACGTAAAATGCTCCCTTTCTGGCCCATTACTTCAGGGATTTTACGCACGATAATATTCAATACTTCATTTACATTGAAAGATGAGCTTACCGCCTTGGTGATCTCTTCAAAGACTCTCAAATATTCCTTTTCGTTTGAAACAGCTGATTCAAAGCGTCTTGCATTAACTATCGCGATTGCGCCCTGTTCAGCAATGGCAGATATGAATTTGAAGTCATCCTCCGTATATTTGACAGGTTCGGTTGTATACATTCTGAGAACGCCAATCACTTCTTTCTCAAAAATCATTGGAATAGACAGTATGCTTCTGACACCCTCTGCCAATGCCTCCTTGTAGTACTCGGAATCTTTTTTATCCGCAATGTCATATACCGAAACCAGTTTTCCCCGCAGAGCATCATCAATACTGGCATCATAAGATACCGGGCCTTTGTTAGCATATTTTTCACTTACTCCATTATAGGCAACAAGTTCCAGCTGGTTGCTCTCCTTATTAAGCAGACGCAGGATACTTCCTTTAACGTTCATTACTTTCACAACATTTACAACTATTAACTGTAAAACCTCTTCAAGAGAAATGCTGGCACTAATTGATTTACATATATTCTGATAACTTTCGAGGTACACTTTCTTCTCAAAGATTTTCTCCGCGCATGAAGGGCACATGCCATGTGTAAATATACCGAACCCCTCATTTGAAAGATAAGTCTCCAGCTGCTCCCAGTCGTCTTCATCACTTCTTATCTTCTTGCACCATCCACATATTGGTATCAGTCTTTTCTCCCTTTTAGCCTTTAAGCTGGAATCAATTAACTTTATACAGTCTGTAATATCCCTTAATGTTACCACCACACCGGTGACCTTGCCTGCCTCAATCAAGGGAGAAGCAGATTCTTCCACTGATATTCTCCGGTAATCTTTAGTTACCATTATCATGTTTTTGTTTACAGGTTTTTTCCCCTGAAAGCATTTAGTTACAGGGTATTCAAAAAACTGCAGGGCATTGCCGTTTTCATCTTCATACGGTATTGATTTCTGGTCAAATATACTGCCTATCATGTCATTAGCTGTATATCCGGACAGCATTTCAGCAGCATTGTTCCAGTATCTAATCTTATAATTCAGATCAACAAGATATACGCCATTTGTCATGTTATTGAGGATCAAGCGATCTGTTTTTGATGTCCATCTAAACATGCAGTATTTTAATCTCCTGTCTCAGAATTAAATAATTCAGACTATGTCATTTGTTATTACTAAAAAACAAATAACATCTGTTAAATAATGGATTAATTAAAAGGTGACTAATTATAAAAGAACTGATAATTATCTTGCTGAAAACACTATGTTTTTGGAATAGAACTTGCCACGGTACATCGCTTTATCTGCCATGTGAATCAGTTCTTCCTTGTTTTTCGCGATATCAGGAAACGTGGCTATCCCCAGACTGGCCGTCAATCTGATTGAATATCCTTCATTTTTCAAAAATGCAGTCTTTTCTATTGTACTTCTAAGCCGTTCCGCGACCTGATAACAGGCCTCATTGGTTGTTTGAGGTAAGATCATTACAAATTCATCTCCGCCATATCGGGTAATAACATCAATCTTTCTCAGGTTCACTTGAAGGATCTGGGACGTTTCAATAAGCAGCTTGCTTCCCACGAGATGGCCAAATTTATCATTTACTTCCTTGAAACTATCAAGATCCATGAAAACTATCGAAAACAATGAACCATAACGCTCTGCCCTTTCGATCTCCATGTCCAGCGCCTGATGCAGGTAACGGAAATTATAGAGACTGGTCAGGTCATCATTTTTTATTTCCTCAGACAGAAATGCCAGCTCTAACGCCATCGCAGCATAACGTGCAGCGTTGACAAGCAGATTCAGGTCACTGTCTGTAAATGGATGTCCCCCTTTTTTATTAATAAGTCTCAGTACTCCAACAATCCTGTCCTTGATTTTCAATGGAACACAAATTAATGAACAGATCTTCATATCCGAAAATTTGTCCGCTTCCTTATTGTAGCGCTTATCTTTTTGTACATCCTGTACAAGTAATGGACGACCATTTTCGAGAACCCACCCTGCTATACCCACTCCTTTCTTGAACCTGAATTTGCGTATTTTCTTTGAAGTTCTAAATTTGACTATATCAAAAAAAGGTTCGTCATTATATAGAAGAGACCAGGCCGTAACACGGGTCATTGCCTTCACTTTTTCCATCATTGGACTCAATATCTGACTCAGACTGGTGGTATCTGCAATTAACTGAGTCATATCGTTAAAGAATTTTAACTCGCTCTGGCTAGATAAAAGTTTTTCCTGGAGCATTCTTTTTTCAATTTCAAGGGACTTATTATTAAGCAGGATATCCATTAAATGCTTGAATGCCTTGAACTTGACCGGTTCATTTATAGTGACTGAACAACCGTCATTAAATTTATGCTCAACCCGTTTCAGAGTATCCTTTGGCATCAGAACAATTTTAGGCATATAAGCTGCCATCTGTCTGAACTTGCCAGAATTATTAATAGACGATACAAAATCACCACCAATTATAATCAGATCAATACTGTCATTCTTTAAACTGGAGAGGGCAGCCTTGATATTTTGCACATTAACCAACGAAAACCCTTTATTCATCAAAGATTTCCTGAATTTATTAACTGGTGAATCACCCTTGTTTAAAATTAGTATCTTACGCATTTACACCACAACATTTTTTATATTTTTTCCCGCTTCCACAGATGCATGGATCGTTCCTGCCTATTTTTTTGTCCTTCACAACAGTCTGCGGTTTAGCGGCCTGGCCCTCGCCTCGGCCATATGACAGCTTTGACTGTCTTGGCGTAAACTTTTCCCGAACATGTTCCTCCCTGGCTATCTGAACTTTCATAAGTCTTGCAACAACTTCTGCTGCAACCCTGTCGCTTAAATCAGCAAATATTTCGAAAGCCTCTTTCTTATACTCCACCAGGGGGTCCCGCTGACCATATCCACGAAGACCAACACCCTCTTTTAGATGATCCATGCTCAATAAATGGTCTTTCCACTGCATATCGACAACCTGAAGCAAAATCATTTTTTCAAGATACCTGAATGTCTCTGACCCGATTTCCTGCTCTTTGGTTTCATAAGCCCGCTTTATCTCGTCAAGTAATTTATCATGTAGTTCTTCAAATGGGGCGATATCGATCTCCGGGTATACTCCAAACTGGCCATAGATTGCGTCACGTAATCCTTTAAGATCCCATTCTTCGGGATGTTTGTTTTCACCACAATAATTGGCAAGAATATAATCAAGCGTGTTTTCTAACATCTCGCTCAAATGGTCAGACAAATTATCATTTGTAAGTATTTCGCGCCTGAATGAATATATCTCTGACCTCTGTTTATTGTTCACGTCATCATATTCAAGCAGATGCTTTCTGATATCGAAATTATGACCTTCCACTCTTTTCTGGGAGGTTTCGATAGCCTTTGAAACCCATTTGTGTTCAATAGGCTGAGATTCTTCCATTCCAAGCTTTCCCATAAGACTGGATATCCTGTCAGATCCGAAAATTCTCATCAGGTCATCCTCAAGGGATAAATAGAATCTCGATGAACCGGGATCTCCCTGGCGTCCGGAACGGCCCCTTAGCTGGTTGTCAATCCTCCTTGCCTCATGACGCTCTGTTCCCAGGATATGCAGGCCTCCTGCTGTCAGAACTTTTTCCTTATCTTTTTCACATAGTTCTGTGGCCTTTTCAATGGCCTTTTCAAAATCTTCTTCGGAATAGTCTTTTTTGTCCCTGAGCATATCCTTTGCAACACCTTCTATGCTTCCACCGAGCACAATATCAGTTCCCCTTCCAGCCATATTGGTAGCAATGGTAACAGCCCCTCTCCTTCCTGTCTGGGCAATTATTTCTGCTTCCTGCTCATGATATTTAGCATTCAGAACAGAGTGGGGAATTTTCTTCTTCTTTAACATCGCACTAAGGACTTCAGACTTCTCTATAGAGATAGTACCGACAAGAACCGGCTGGCCCCTCTTATGACAATCCTCTATCTCATCCACAACCGCATTGAACTTGGCTCGAACAGTCTTATAAATAATGTCCGCATTGTCCTTTCTGATCATAGGACTGTTTGTCGGGATCACTAAAACATCGAGGTTATATGTCTTGGCAAACTCTGGCGCTTCTGTATCAGCCGTACCGGTCATTCCGGAAAGTTTGTTATACATTCTGAAATAGTTCTGAAATGTGATCGAAGCAAGGGTCTGATTTTCATTCGCTATTTTGACTCCCTCCTTTGCTTCAATAGCCTGGTGTAGTCCATCAGACCAGCGTCTACCAGGCATGAGACGTCCTGTAAACTCATCAACGATCACTACTTCATTATCTTTTACAATATAATCTACATCTCTCTTAAACATGGAATGTGCCCTGAGTCCCTGATTAACATGATGGACCAGCTCCACGTTGGCAGGGTCGTATAAATTGTCTAACCCTAGAAGCTTTTCAATTTTAAGATTACCCTCTTCAGTCAGAATGGTAGTTTTTGCTTTTTCATCGATCGTAAAATCAGTCTCTTTTTTAAGTCTTGGAATTATTTTGTCTATTTTGTAGTACTTGTCAGTAGAATCCTCTGACGGGCCTGATATTATTAAAGGAGTCCTCGCTTCATCGATCAGGATGCTGTCAACTTCGTCCACTATAGCAAAGTTCAATTCTCTCTGTGCGTAATCATTTATGTTATATTTCATATTATCGCGGAGATAATCAAAACCGAACTCGTTATTTGTACCGTATGTTATGTCAGCAGCATAAGCATCTCTTCTCTCCACAGGTCTAAGGAATTGCAGTCTTCTATCTTCAGCCCGGTATGCGGGATCATAAAGAAAAGAACCGTCATTCTGGATAATCCCGATCGAAAGTCCAAAAAAATTATAAAGAGGCCCCATCCACTGGGCATCTCTCTTGGCCAGGTAATCATTTACAGTTATAACATGCACACCCCGCCCGTCAATCGCATTAAGATAGACCGCCAGTGTTGCCGCGAGAGTCTTTCCTTCCCCTGTCTTCATCTCTGATATCCTTCCCTGATGCAGGGTAATACCACCAAGAATCTGGACATCAAAATGGCGCATTTTAAGTGTCCTGATTGATGCCTCTCTGACTACAGCAAAAGCTTCATGCAGAATGTTATCCAGACTTTCGCCGTCAGTAAGTCTTTTGCGGAATTCTTCTGTTTTTGCTTTTAGTTCCTGGTCACTCAGGGATGAAATAGAGGTCTCCAGGGAATTGACCTGCTCTACGTCAGACCACAGTTTTTTGATTTCCCTGTCGTTTTTTGTGCCTACAATTTTTGTTAAAAGACCAAACATTCGTTTATTATAACAAAATCACTTTTATTAACATATTATGTCGGAATATAGTCCAGAATCCTTAAAATAGAACCGTGAAACTTAGAATAGGATATCTTTCCACCTTTTATCACACTTCAATCCTGATGATAGCCCGTGGAACTTTGAACAGTGAAATCGGTATCGAAGCTGATTGGAATCTCTATGGAACAGGGCCTGCAATTGTTGACGCATTCAAAAAAAATGAGATAGACATTGCTTATATCGGACTGCCTCCGGCGATAATAGGAATCTGCAGAGGGGTCAATATAGTATGTATAGCAGGAGGACATATTGAAGGCACTGTATTAAGCGGTAAAAGTCAATTCAGACCTTTTCCCGAAATAGGCAAGCTTGATGAAATACTCAAACAGTTTTCAGGTCTTAAAATAGGGGTGCCCGGTACAGGTTCTATTCATGATGTGATAATTTCGGAATCTCTGAA